>JABDNC010000172.1 GCA_013001165.1 Erythrobacter sp. | reverse complement strand
TCGAGCCTTAGACCTCGATAGCGATCTTTCCGAAGTGACCGCCGCTTTCCTGGTGGCGGAAGGCTTCGGCAAGGTTTTCGAGCGCGAATGTATCGCTGATCTCGGGGCGGATGCCGTTCGCCTCGATTGCAGCGATCATGTCCTGCTGCATCTTGCGGCTGCCGACCGTGAGACCCTGGACTGTCAGGTTTTTCGAGAACAGGAGCGCGGTTTGCACGGGTCCTGCAAAGCCGGCCAGCACGCCAATCAGCGCGACATGACCGCCGACGCGGGTCGCCAGCATCGACTGGTCGAGTGTTCCTGCGCCGCCGATCTCGACCACGCAGTCGACTCCCCGGCCGCCGGTGATTTCCAGCGCCTTTGGGCCCCAGGCTTCGACTTCCTTGTAGTTAATCAGGTGATCGGCCCCGAGCGCCTTCACACGCTCGAGCTTCTCATCCGAAGAACTGGTCGCGATAACCGTCGCACCCGCTGCCTTAGCGAATTGTAGCGCGAAGATCGAAACGCCGCCCGTGCCTTGCACGAGCACCGTGTCGCCGGGCTTGAGCGCATAGTCGACGAAGAGCGCGCGCCACGCGGTCAGGCCCGCGCAGGTGAGCGTTGCTGCCTCCGCATGGCTGAATCCGGCAGGAGCGCGGGTGAACCAGTGCGTCGGCGCGGTGATTGCTTCTCGGGCATAACCGTCGATCCCGTCTCCCGGGACACGTCTAAAGGCGGTCTGCGGAGGCTCGCCATCGAGCCAGTCGGGGAAGAATGTGCTAACGACGTGATCGCCAACCGCAAATTCTGTGACGCCATCACCGACAGCGGTCACTACCCCCGCGCCATCGGACATGGGGATGCGCCCTTCGGCTGTAGGGATCATGCCCTTCACGACAGCATAGTCGTGATAATTCAGAGAACTAGCCTTGATATCTACCGTGATTTCTCCCGCTTCGGGAGCGGTAGCATCGTCGATATCGAGATAGGAAAGGGCGTCGAGGGTGGATGGCGTCGCGCCGGTGCGGATGGCCTTCATTCGGCAGCCTCCGCAAGCTCGGCACGCTGCGGTCCGCGGATCAGCCCGCCGGGAGTTTCGCCCGTCCATTCGCCCTCGCGGAAAGTGACCGAGCCGTTCTTGATCGTTGCGACGTAGCCCTCTGCTTTCTGCAGCAGGCGCTTGCCGCCCGCCGGAAGATCGAAGGCGAGCCAGGGCTTGCCGAGTTTCAGGCGCTCCATGTCGATGATGTTGATGTCGGCAAGATAGCCCGGCGCGAGCACGCCCCGATCCTCGAGGCCATAGAGCCGCGCGGTATCGGCGCACTGGCGCTTGATCGCGTTCTCAAGGCTGATCGTGCCGCGCGAACGGTCACGCACCCAGTGCTGGAGCATGAAGGTGGGCGAGGCCGCATCGCAGATCGTGCCGCAATGCGCGCCGCCGTCCGACAGCGAGTTCACCGTGTCGTCCGATTGCTGGAGATCCTTGAGGAAATCGAGATTGCCGTCGGCGTAGTTGAGGATCGGAAGGTAGATGAAGCCCTTGCCATCGTCGCTGCAGAGCAGGTCGTAGGCGTATTCATCTCCCGATACCCCCGCGGCCTTCGCGCGTTCGAGAATGCTCTCGGCTGCGGTCGGCTCGTAGTTGAAGTCCGGGTCCATCTCGAACTGCATGTTCCAGCCACCGCAGACCACCATGATCAGTCCGATGATGTCCTGATTGACCTCGGAAAAGTCGTGCTGCTCGGCCAGCATTTTCGCCTTGAATTCGGGATCGAACAGCTTCGTTTTCTGCTCTTCCCACGACAGGTCTTCGATCTCCTTCCAGCTCGGCTTGAGGCGGAATGGATGCACGGTGCCCTGCCACGCCATGACGATGCCGTTTCCGCGCAGGGCGATCTGGGCGACGATGTTCGCGCCGTTATCGTTCTCCGCACGCATGGAGGAAATCTGCTCGTCGAGCGGCATTTCCTTGGCGATCGACTGGAGGGCGGCGAAGGTGACCGGAAGGCCGGTTTCGCGGCTCATCTTGCCCATCCAGCCGAACTCGTCCCATTCGCGCATCATGTCGCTGGCCATTTCGAAGACGCCGTGACCGGCGCGGCCCATGGCGCGCCCGATCGCGACCAGCTCTTCCGCAGTCGCAGTCGTGCCGGGTACGACTTCGCCATCGACATCGCGGTGGAGGACGGTGCGCGATGTGGAGAAACCCAGTGCGCCCGCACGAACGCCATCTTCGACGATCGCCGACATCCGTTCGATGTCCTCGTCGGTCGGGACGGCGCCGGGCCGCTCACGGTCGCCGAGCACATAGGCGCGTACCGAGCCGTGAGGCACATGGGTGCCGACATCGACCGTGCGCGGCAGTTTTTCGAGTGCGTCGAGATATTCGGGGAAGGTCTCCCAATCCCAGCTCATCCCTTCGGCCAAGGCGGTACCGGGAATATCCTCGACGCCTTCCATCAGGCCGATCAGCCATTCGTGCTTGTCAGGCTTGGCAGGAGCGAAGCCCACGCCGCAATTGCCCATCACGACTGTGGTCACGCCGTGCCAGCTGCTGGGGGCCATTTCCTGGTCCCACGTGGCCTGCCCATCGTAATGCGTGTGGATGTCCACGAAGCCGGGTGCCACCAGCAGTCCGCTCGCATCGATCTCTTCAGCCGCGTCTCCCGAGACGTTCCCTACCTGGGCGACAAGTCCGTCTTTCACCGCGATGTCTCCGGTAAAGCGCGGTTCCCCGGTCCCGTCGACGATGGTCCCGCCGCGGATGATCAGGTCGAATGCTGGCATGATATGGCTCCTCTCTCGGTTGAGAAGGTTCCACATTGCAACTTATGAGTCCAGCGCGGACTAGTCGGAGCGTTGCGGCATCCGGACGGTCAGTAGGAAACCCAGACCGATGAAGAAGAGCAGGTTGATCGAAAGCATCCCGATCCGCTGGCTGTCCGACCACAGGGTAAAATACTCTACCAACAGCGGCCCCATCCAGACCGTAATCGTGCCCGCGATGGCATAAAGGCCGAAGAACTCTCCGCTGCGGCCCGGCGGTGCGAGGGCGACTAGCATTGTTCTGCCGGACGAAATGCTGGCCGTAATCGTCATGGCGCCGATACTGACCGAGGCAAGATAGACGAGATCGGACAGCGTTTCGAAAATCAGGCTATCCCAGATTACCCGGTTTTCGACGAGGCCCAGGAAGAGGCTTTGCTGCGTGATCGACAATTGGAAAAGACCAACGAGAACGATGGCTACTATCTCGAGGGCAAGGGCAGGCTTCACGCCGATTTTTCCTTCGAGCCAACCGCCGAGGATGCCGCCCAGGAACGCGAAGACACTCGCGAAGATCGCGTAGCAAAGCATTTCGAGGAAATTCCACTCGAGAAACAGCGCGACATAAACTGCGCCAAGCGCGAGCGCGGCTGCCATGCCATCGGCATAGAACATCCGCGCGAGGAGGAATTTCATGAGTTCCCGATACTTGGTCGCCTCGCGCAGGGTTTGCATGACGCTTCGCGCGCCATCGCGGAAAGCAAGCGGCCAGCTGGCTCCGGGCGTTCCGGGGTCCTTGGCGTTCAGGAAGAAAACGATCGAAAAGCCTGCCAGCCAAACGGCACAAATCGGCCCGGCGAGCCTCGCGTGTTCGAACTTTGCCAGGTCCACTCCGAATTGGGGCTCGGCAAATGGCCAGTCAATCAGTCCCGGCAGGACGAACAGCACGGCAAGGGCGATAAAGATCAGCGAAGAAGCGAGATTGCCAAGCGCCAGGCCAAGGCCAGAGATCATTGCCAGCCGACCGGGCGAGCCAGCCACGCTCAGCATCGAATTGTGGGTCACTTCCGAATAGGTGAAGGTTACATAGGCGGCCACGAGCAGCGCCATGATGACTGGCACCGACAAGCCCCGTCCGCCCGGTTCGGCGAACCACAGCATGGCGGAACATAAGGTTATGGTGCCAAGGAATATGGCGAGGATCGGCTTCAGCCTTCCTCCGCGATCCAGTGCAGCACCGAGGAAAGGTGCCGTGAGTGCGGCGATCAATCCCGCCCATTTGGTGACTGAGGCGATGGTGGCCTGTCCCTGCGCATTGGCAGAGGCCTTTGCGGCATCAGGCGCAAGGTGATCAAGCTCTCCACTCGCGAGGAGGTCGGCCCCTATGATGTCGCGCGCGAAATAGGGCGCGAAGATGTAGATGACGATCAGGATGTAATAAGGATTGCGGGCCCATTCGAAGACGGCCCAAGCAAATCCCGTTTTACCCAGCGCGCCGCCATCGCCGTGAGCCGGTCTCGCCGCAAGGGGGCGGACCAGGGGATCGGGCGCGGCGCTTTCCATCAGCCGCGAATGCCGGGATCAGGCTGCTGCACGATCCTCGCCATCGGGAGCGTCGAGGAATTCGCGCAGCGCAGCGACGCTTTCGTCCGCGTGGGTCAGCAGGAACAGGTGACCGCCGCCCGCGATCACCTCGAGCCGGGAATTGCGGATGGCGGTGTTGAGGATCTTGCCGTTGACGAGCGGAACAATCTGGTCGTCGTCGCCCATCATGATCAGCACTTCCTTGTTCAAGAAAGGAAGCGCGGGAAGGCTGGTCCAGCCGAGCATGGCGATCAACTGGTAGAAATAACCGCGCGGGGAGGGCGGCTTGAGGCGGCCGATATGGCTGTCCTTCTGGTGGGCCGCCCCGTCCTTGTCGACACCGCCATAAAGCGTCTGGAAATGCTCGTTCATGAACTTGGGATCAATGTAGCGGCGCGGGTTCGCCATCTTGGTGAGCGCAGCCGGATTGCCAGGCACCATCAGCATGCCTGCCGTCGTGGCGACGAGCACCAGCCTGCGGGTACGGCCCGGATACTGGAGAGCGTAATGCTGCGCCATCGCGCCGCCCCAGCTTACGCCCATCACGTCAACTTCCTCGAGGCCGAGGCGGTCGAGGATCTGTGTTGCGGTCCAGCTCATGGTGAAGGGATTGTAGGGGATAGTCGGATCGGGGCTTTCGCCGGTGCCCGGCATGTCGAACATGACGAAGCCGCGCTCGGTAAGCATTTCGGCAAGCGGTGCGACCGCTTCGATATTCGCGCCGATGCCGTTGAAGAACAACAGGGGAGGGTGGTCACTCGGCTTGTCGAGCCGCCAGTGGGCTACCCGCAGTGTACGGCCGCCAATGTCCATCATTTCGACCGTGGCGGTCATGTCGTTCTTTGTTTTTGCATTCACGCGATTTGTCCCGAATGGCCCTTAGCAGGCTTCCATAACGTACAGGCCCGGGGCGGGGTCCAGAGGCGGATAAGCCTTGTTCCCCGTTTTCGCCGGAGCCTTTTTCTTGTTGCCCGAGCGTTCCTGCACCCAGTTCATCCAGTAAGGCCACCAGGAACCGGCCACTTCCTCGGTGCCTTCCAGCCACTGGTCGGCGGTTTCGGGCAGTTTTTTCTTCGGATCCTTCTGGATGTAGTACCTTGCCTTGGGGTTACCCGGAGGGTTCAAAATCGCCTGCATGTGCCCGGAATGCGACAGGACGTAGGTGATGTCCTTCGAGCCGAAGAGGCGGGTGGAGCGATAGGTCGCCTTCCACGGGGTGATGTGATCGGTCACGCCGCCTAGGATGAAGAGGTCGCTCGTTACTTTCGACAGGTCGATCTTGTGATCCACCATCTCGACTTCGCCCTGCTTGGTAAAGGCTAGCGTTTCGAACACGGTCAGGAAGTCGCCCATCAGCGCGCCCGACAGGTTGGTGGCGTCGGCATTCCAGAACAAAACGTCGAAGGCAGGCGGGTCCTGGCCGAGCAGGTAGTTGTTGATGACGTAATTCCAGATCAGGTCGTTCGGGCGCAGCCACGCAAAGCCGCGGGCAAGGTCGTCCCCCTTGATGACGCCCTTCTTGGACGCGCGGCGGCGGGCAAGTTCGAGCCCGTTCTCGCTAACTAGCGAACCTGCCTCGATGTCGTTCTGTTTCGGATGCAGAACGCAGACCATCAGTGTGAGCGTACCGAGCAGGTCGTCGCCGTCGGCGGCCATCTTGCTGGCCAGCATCGTAGCGGTCTGCCCGCCCGAACAACCGGCCGAGACATTGACCTTCTTGCTGCCGGTGATCTTGCTGACCGCCTCCATCGCCTCGCGGCAGGAGCGGACATAGTCGGCCATGTCCCAGCTGCCCTGTTCCTTGGTCGGATTCTTCCAGCTGATGACGAAGGTCTGGATGCCGTTGTCGAGCTGGTACTTAACCACCGACTTCTCCGGCGAGAGGTCGTTGATGTACATCTTGTTGATCTGCGGCGGGATGGTGAGCTGCGGTACCTCGTAGACCTCGTCGGTCGTGGGCGCGTAATGCACCAGTTCCATCATCTCGGTGCGCAGGACGACATCGCCCTTCGAGGTCGCGATATTCTCGCCCAGCTTGAACGGCTTCTTGTCGACTTGGCTGACCATGCCCTTGTTGTTGACCATGTCGTCATAGGCGTTCTTCAGGCCCTTCACGAGGCTGAGGCCGCCGCTGGTGATGGCCATCTTTTGCGCCGAGGGATTGCCGATCAGCGTGTTGGTGGGCGCGATGCTGTCGATGATGATGTTCGAGATGAACCGCGCGCGATCCTTTTCCAGCTCGTCCAGTTCGAGGTCTTCCAGCCAGCGCGATGCGCCCTTCTGCACCGCGAGATAATACTGCATGCCGGCGCGCATGAAGGGATTGTATTGCCAGGTCGGGTCCTGGAAGCGGCGATCCTTAGGGTCGGGCGCGAGATCGCTCTTGCCGGTCATGATCTTGATCATGTCCTCGCCCATCGCCTGGCTGTGCTTCATGAGGCGCTGCGGATCGGACGCCGTTTCGCGCAACATGACGGCAACTGCGCCGAAGATGTCTTCGCGCGTCAGGCCGATCAGGGGGCCGAGGGCGCTGGTGTGCTGGGCGGCTTCATCTTCGAGCTTGGGCATCTGGCAGGCTTGTCCTTGTTCGATCTGTCTTGTTTCAAATCAACGGGCGGTGCGACCCAGCCGTTCCGTTTCAGTTTCTTGCGGCGATCATGCTTTCGATATCTACGAATTTCTCTCTTGGCGACCCATCGCGTGCCGCGGCGGCCTCGGCTTCTTCGATCTTCTGCCAGTCGCGGAAGGTAACAATGTCCAGCCCGCGCTGCTTAGCCAGTTCATCGAAACCGTCACGGCCGCGCTTTCTTGAACCGTTGCCGATGTCCTCCGCCACGAGATCGATCACCGCATAACCATCGGGCCGGTTGGTGCCGATCGTGCCCGTCGGTCCGCGCTTGGCCCAGCCGACGCAATAGAGGCCGGGCAGGATACGACCTGCGTCATTGGCGAAGCGTCCGGCGCGCTCGTCGAAGGGCACGCCCTCGATCGGCGACGAGCGATAACCGATACAGGTGATCACGATATCGGCGGGAATTTCATAGGTTTCACCGGTCCCGACCGCGCGGCCCTTCTCGATTGTCGTCCGCTCGACGTCGACCGCCCTGACCTTGTCGCCATCGCCGAGGAAGGCTTTGGGGTTGGCGAAGAAATCGAACCCGATGGTGATCGGCGTCTCTCCGTGAATACTCTCTGGGATGGCCGCAAAGTCACGCAGCAGGGTGACCGATTTGCGCAGGCCCGGCTCGAGGATTGCATCGTCACCCTCGGGCGGCAGGTCGCTCCTCTCGACCTGCGGGCTCGCACGTTCGAGATGCATGAGCTCTCCCAGTTCCTTCGGCGTCATCATGATCTGGTGCGGCCCGCGCCGGCCGAGGATCGTGATGGTCTCGATATTTGAGCCCTTCAGTGCATTGAGCGCATGGCTCACGATGTCCGAACCGGCAAACTCGCTTTCGGTCTTGGAAAGGATGCGCGCGACATCCAGTGCGACATTGCCCATGCCCACGACC
>JABDNC010000171.1 GCA_013001165.1 Erythrobacter sp. | reverse complement strand
GCGAGCGAGACACCCTCGCCGACAAGCTGGTGATTGTCCCCGACAAGCCGCGCGACATGCGTGCCCTCGCAGCCCTCGAATACGTTACGCGCCACGCGCCCCAGGGTGGCTGCATCCAGCGCGATTTCGGTGTCATCCAGCCGGTATCCGGTGAAGCGGTTGCGCACACTAGTCCACGGATCGCCGTTCCACTCGGACGGAATATCGAGGAAATAGGTATCCGCAGAGACTGCGAGCGTCGCGGCATCCTGCGCGCGGTAGGTGCCGACATTTTCGAAGGTGCAATGGCGGCACCGCTCGAGCTTCATGTAATGGGCCGTCGCACCGGCATTGGCATGCTGGCCGACCTTGCCGTGGTAGGTCAGGATATGCGCGCCGCGCAGGTTTCTTGCCCAGATGCCGATTTCCAGCGGCGTGTCGTCGAAGCAGAACAGGCGTGTGGGCAGTCCCCCATCGAGGTGGAAATTGATGCGGTTGCGCACGCAATGCATCGCACCTTCCGCACCCGAGTTGTTGTAGAACCCGATGTCGCCATCGGCCGCGGTACAGCTGGGCGAAAACTCGTTGTCGGCCCCCGTTACGTGATAGCCGAAGGCGAAAGGCCCCTTGGCGCGCGTCTTGCGAAAATCACCCTCGATCCCCTGCAGGTCGAAGGATTTATAGCCGCCGATGACCTCGACGTTCCAGACGCGGTTGTGAAAGATGTTCCCGCTCGCGCCGATCGTCTTCACACCCGAAACCTGCGTGCCGGTCTGCGTTTCCTGATCCCAGACCCCGCTCGGGATGCGCAGCCAGAAGCCGTCCAGCGAAGCGCGATTCCTCGTGACTTCGACGATGCCCTCGCCGCTTATGAAACTGTTGGTCGTCAGGGCGACCAGATCGAGGCTGAAAGGCGAGATACCGTTGCCGAAGGTCAGCCGTTCGTTGTCGAGGACGACCTTGGTCCCGATCCCGAAACGCCCCTTGCTGCGCGCTCCGATCCGGCTCGCGCCATTGGTCGATGCAAAGGAGATCGCAGCGTTGATGGCCGGACCATTGTCGAGGCCCGACGTGCCGTCAGCTGCCGCCTGGTTCACGCCGGTGCTACTGGCGCCGAATTGCTCGATGAAAAGCTCTGCGCCCATGAGGCGGTACCAGCCGTTGAGGCATTCGATCGTGCCGGGGCCTGCATCGGCGGGTGCGCCCGAATAGCTTGCCGGATCGACGAGGTAATAGCGACCTTCGCCCCCGTCGCCCGATTTAGCGAAGCCGGCGGTCTCGATGATTTCAGAACCGGTGAAGTCCTGCCCGATCCCAGCTGCGTGTGTCGCAATGATTGTCATGTCGTGCTCCTGACTGTTCCAAGGAGCACAGCAGGTATTGGCACGAATTCGCGGTAGGAAAGCGCAAATTGTCCTACTTGTTCGAACCTGTGACAATTGCTTTCGGCACGCCCTTCCGGTAAGCGGCAGCCAATCGCCCCGGGCCGTGCGGATCCTTCCCGATTCCACTCACCGGGGCGCTGTCTTTTACGCACGAAGGAATGCAGAGATGGCACGTCGCCGGCAGATTTACGAAGGCAAGGCCAAGATCCTCTACGAAGGCCCCGAACCGGGCACGATCATCCAGTATTTCAAGGATGACGCGACCGCCTTCAACGCCCAGAAAAAGGGCACGATCAACGGCAAGGGCGTGATCAACAATCGCATCAGCGAATATGTGTTTACGCGCCTCTCGCACATCGGCATCCCGACCCACTTCATCCGCCGCCTGAACATGCGCGAACAACTCGTCCGGCAGGTGGAGATCATCCCTCTCGAAGTCGTGGTGCGCAATGTCGCCGCGGGCACACTGTCCAAGCGCCTCGGGGTCGAAGAAGGCGAGGTGCTGCCGCACACGCTGATCGAATATTGTCTCAAGGACGATGCGCTGGGCGACCCCAAGGTTTCCGAGGAAGAAATCGCCTGCTTCAACTGGTGCAGCCATGAAGAGATGCAGGACATGTCCAGCATGGCCATCCGCATCAACGATTTCCTGTGCGGCATGTTCGCGGCCATCGATATCCGCCTCGTCGACTTCAAGCTGGAGTTTGGCCGCATCTGGGACGGCGATTACAGCCGCACCATCCTCGCCGACGAAATCAGCCCCGACGGCTGCCGCTTGTGGGACATCAACACGGGTGAAAAGCTCGATAAGGACCGCTTCCGCCGCGATCTCGGCGGCGAAAGCGAAGCCTATCAGGAAGTCGCGCGCCGTCTCGGCATCCTCCAGAACGAGGACAACGGTCCGGGCGAAGTGCTCGACATGAGCGCGCACCGCGGCCGCCTGCGCACGCCGACCAAGCCGGTCAAGAAGTAGTCACACGACATACCGCAGCGTCATCCCGCTCGGCGCGATGGCGTAGGCACAGTCTGGCATGTGGTCTCCGTCGACCTGGACGGGTGTAACGCAGCGGTCGAATTCAATCCTGCGGCAGCTGCGGATTTGCGCCTTTGCGAACCGGTCCAGCGGCAAGCGCAGCATGACCGCGAGACTAAGCAGCATGGTGCTGATCCGTGTCGAGCGCTCAAGGGTGATCAGCTCCACCGCATCGGCGGCCAGCGCGGCTTCCGGGCTAAGCTGGAAGGGGCCTGCATAGAGCGCCGCGCCCGATACGATTGCCGACTCCGCCTCGCATACGAAGGTCTCGCCGCTTGCAAGTTCCCCCCGCACGGTCATTGCGTTGCGCGGCCATTCGCGCATCTGTTGGACCATCGCCACGACATAGGCATAGCGCCCGATCCGCTTCTTCAGCTTACCCGAAACGCGCGCGACGGCATGGCTGTCGGGCCCGATGGAAAGGCAGGAGACGATCGGCATTTCGCCCAGCCGGTAGAGCGGCGCGTGGACCCAGCCGTCGCGGCCCTTCGCCCACCCGTCGGCCACCTGTTTCGCAAAGGCAGCAGGCTTGCGCGCATAGCCCAGCTCGCGCGCCACGAGATTGATCGTGCCCGACGGGGCGACCGCCAGCGGCACCTGTCCGGCCGCCTCGCCCAGCGCCTGCACGGTGTCGCGCAGCGTGCCGTCGCCGCCGTGAACGCAGACCAGCTCTGCGGTGCCTGAAAGCTGTGCCCCCTCTGCAGTTGTCGGCATGGGTGTGACGGTAAAACCCTCTGCGCCCAATGCGGCGACGAGACCATCGAGGTGGGCCTGGCTGAAGCTGCCCGACACCGGATTATAGACGAGATCGACTGCGGTCATCGGCCAAGCCCTAACGCAAGGAGCAGGAAAGACAAATTCGCTTTCGTCGATGCCCCTCACAGCTTGGCAGACGGGTCAGCGCGGTCAGCTTGCAGTCAGGGCCGCCCTTGCTATGCCTTGGAGTTGGAGAGGACTGTTAATGATGAACATGATGCGGGTGCTCGCGCCCCTGCCCTTGCTGGCACTCACCCTGCCCTATCCTGCGATTGCGGATACGGTCGCAGAGCAGGAACAGCAGGTCGCCACCAACGCGTGGGGCAATTCAATCTACGACATAGCGCCAGATGGCCGGGTCGAATACGGCGTGCTCGACAACGGTTTGCGCTACGCGATCCTTCAAAACGAGCGGCCCGAAGAAACTGTGGTGATCCGGTTCGGCTTCGATGTCGGCTGGGTGGATGAAGAGGACGACGAACTCGGCCTTGCCCATTTCATCGAGCACATGGCCTTCAACCGTTCGACCAACATCCTTGAAGGCGAGATGATCAAGCTGCTCGAGCGCGAGGGGCTGGCTTTCGGGGCGGACACCAATGCCTCGACCGGTTTCGAGGACACGATCTACCGGCTCGACCTGCCGCGCAACAATCCCGAATTGCTCGACACCGCTCTGATGCTGATGCGCGAGACTGCCAGCGAGCTGACCATCGCCGAGGACGCGGTCGATCGTGAGCGCGGGGTCATCCAGTCCGAGACGCGCACCCGCAACAATTACTCGATCCGCCGACTTAGGGATTATCTCGAGTTCATCGCCCCCGAAACCCGTTATTCGGCTCGTTTCCGCGCTGAAGGGACCGTCGAGAATATCGACGCTGCTCCGGCGCAGAGGCTCCGCGATCTCTATGCGCGATACTACCGCCCGGACAATGCCGCACTGGTGATCGTCGGCGATGTCGATCCGGCGCTAGTGCGCGAGAAACTGGTCGCAACTTTTGCCGACTGGAAGGCGCTGCCGGCCGCTATCGAGCGTGTCGAAGGCGGCATGATCAACCTTGATCGCGGCACGGCAGCGGCCAATTTCGTCGATCCCGATGTCGAGCATATCGTCGTCATCGACCGCTTCGCGCCCTATGACCGGCGCGAGAGCAGGCAGGCCGATTTCAGGCGCTCGCTTTTGTCCTCGCTCGGACGGGCGATGGTCAATCGCAGGCTGGAAAGGATCGCCAACGCGCCCGACGCGCCGATCATTTCCGGCGGCATATCCTCGGGCGACTTCTTCGACCTTTACGACCAGTCGACCATGACCGTGCAGGCCAAGGAAGGCGAATGGGAAACCGCCCTGCAGATCGGCGAGCGGGAATGGCGCCGCGCGATAGAGCACGGCTTCACAGATGCCGAACTTGCTGAGCAGGTCGCCAATTTCACCCGCGTGTATCGCACCGCAGCCGAACAGCAGGACACGCGCCGCAGCGCCTCTCTTGCGGGCGGCATCCTGTCGACTGCCAAGACGGGACGGCTTTTCGTCACTCCGCAAACGAGCTGGGAGCTGTTCCAAGATATGATCGGCGACGTCACGCCCGAAGCCGTGGCCGCAGTATTCCGCGAGGATTACGCGCTGTCAGCCCCGCTGGTGCATGTCAGCACCAAGCAGGCGATCGAGGGAGGAGAAATCGCGATACTGAGAGTGCTCGATGCCTCCCGCGCGGTCGCTGTCGAAGCGCCGCAGGGCGGAGACGCGGTCGAATTCGCCTATACCGATTTCGGCACGCCCGGTTCGATTGTTGCCGATGAGACGGTCGAAGACCTTGGCTTTCGCCAGATCCGTTTCGCCAACAATGTCCGCCTCAACCTGAAAACGACTGACTTCGAACAAGGCCGCATTCGGTTCAACATCCGCATCGGATCGGGACTGCTATCGATCCCCGACGAGGCAATCGGGACCGGCATGTTCATCTCGACCTCGCTCGATTCCGGCGGACTGGGTGCGCACAGCTATGACGAGTTGCGTCAGATAATGGCCGGCCGCGATGTGTCCAATGGCCTGTCGACGCAAAGCGACCAGTTTCGCGTCGGCGGAGCGACCACCATGGCTGACCTTCCGCTCCAGATGGAGCTGACCGCCGCTTACCTCACCGATCCCGGCTTCCGCGAGGAAGCGCTGACCCGCTGGAAGGCGCTATTGCCGCCCTTCTTCGCGCGCGCCGATGCGACCCCGCAGGGCGTCGCACAGTTCGAATTGCCGCAGGTCATCACAGATCGCGATCCGCGCTTCGGAATCCCGTCGGAAGCGGCCCTCAATGCCATCACTCTGGAGCAGGCACGCGCGCTTACCAGCGAGCAGTTCGCTTCCGCTCCCATCGAGATCTCGGTGGTCGGCGAGATCGACGAGGAGGCCGTGATCAGTGCCGTTGCGCGTACCTTTGGCGCGCTGCCCGAACGGGCGGAAACCCTGCAGCCCTTCTCCGAGCAACGACAGGTATCGTTCACCTCGCGCAAGGCGCCGGTGACACTTGCCCACGCAGGGGCCGAGGATCAGGCGCTGGCGCAGGTCTACTGGCCGACGACCGACGATGACGATGCGCAGGAAGAGGCGACCATGCGGCTTCTCGCCACGGTCATGCGCCTGCAACTGCTCGAGGAAATCCGCGAGAACCTCGGCGCGTCCTATTCGCCGGGTGCGAACTCCGCGATGAGCGACACCTATGACGGTTTCGGAAGCTTCTCTGCCTCCGTGGTCATCGCACCCGAGGACGCGGACACGGTGTTCGAGACCATCGACGCGATAGCGGCTGGACTACGCAATGCCCCCGTCGATGACGACCTGCTCGAACGTTCGCGCAATCCCATGCTCGAACAGCTGGCGAAAAGTCGCCGCGAAAACAGCTACTGGCTGGGGATGCTGAGCGAATCCCAGCTGCGGGCCGAGCGGTTCCACCGGTATCGCGACTATGAGGAGCGGCTGCTTGGCATAACGCCGGACATGCTGCGCGAGGCGGCGGCGAAGTATCTGGTCGACGAAGCGGCCCTGCGCATCCGCATCATCCACCAGAGCCTGGTGGACACCGAATAGAAAAGGGCCGGGAAGGTTTCCCCTCCCGGCCCCTTCGGATTTCGATTTCGCGGCTCTACTTAGTAATCGAAGCGAACCGACACGCCGATGACGCGCGGGTCGTTCACGAAAGCGGTGTTGTTGTTGAAGTCGATGCCGCCCTTCACATTGTCCTCGTCGGTGATGTTGCGCGCGAAGAGCGCAACTTCGAGGCTGCCGTCGAACTTGGCGTAACCGATGCGCAGACCACCTTCGATCTGGGCGTCGGTGACATATTCGGCGCTGTCGTAAAGGAAGAAGCTCGTCTCACCCTGGTAGGTCCAGTCGGTGTAGGCGAAGATCTCGCCCGTCGAGCTGATCGGGAATGCGTAACGAGCGCTGACGTCGCCGATCCACTTCGGAGCGTTGGGGAACGGGTTGCCGTCCACCAGCGCGCGGTCGGTGCCGGAGATGTTCACGATCGGGTCGAGCACGGTGCACTGGGCGCAGATGCCCACCGCAAGGTTCTCGTCCTGGATCTTCGTGTCGTTCCAGCTGGCGCCGAGCGTGATCAGGAAGTCCGGAGTGATCTGGAACGCGCTGTCCATTTCGAAGCCGTAGCCACGGCCCTTGTCGGCATTGACGAGCTGCACGAGGTTATTCGCGCCGCCGACTGCAGAGAACTGCGGATCGTCGATCGTGTAGTAGTAACCGGCGAGGTTGAAGCGCACGCGGCGATCGAACAGCTCCGACTTGAAGCCGGCTTCGTAGCTCATGATCTTCTCGCTGGTCGCGATCGACGGAGCAGCGAAGAAGGCCACGTCACGGCCCTGGATGGTCGGTGCACGGAAACCGCTTGCGACACGGGCGTAGACGCTGGCGTCGAGGCTCAGTTCGTAGAATGCAGCGACATCCCAGCTGATACGCTCGTCCGAAACAGAACGTGCCTGCGGATCGGCTGCGTCACGTACGAAGAAGGCCTTCTCGTCTTCCGTGTAGCGAATCCCGCCGGTCAGCTTGAGGGCTTCGGTGACTTCGGTCGTGGCCTGGCCGAAGACGGCCCAGCTTTCGTTGGTGTGGTTTACAGTCACGGACGGCGGGAAATCGAAGCCGACCGTGGTCACGTCGAAATCGCTGTCGAAGTAGAAACCGCCGACCTGCCATTCGAAGGTGCCGCCGCTCGGCGAAGCGATGCGCACTTCCTGCGTGAACTGGTCGAGGGTGATCGAGTCCTGCGTATCCGAGGGGAACGGGATGAAGCCCGGGCCCATGATCGGAAGGAAGCTGGCACCGAATCCGCCGTCGATGTCGCCGCGGCTCGAACCTTCGCTGTTGGCGAAGCTGGTGATGCTGGTGAAGGTCGCGAAATCGGCTTCGTAGTCGATCTTGCCGGTCGCGATTTCAGCGCTGTACTGTGCCTGGTTGCCCGCACCTGCGTCATAGAACACGGTATCGCGGTCGTAATTCTCGTTCAGCTCGTTGTTGCCCGGGCCGAGGATGTTGGCGCGGAACAGGGTCGAGGTGCCGTCGAGATCGCGGACCGAGTAGCTGCCGAGGATCGACAGGCGATCGGACGGGGTGATCAGGAGCTGCGCACGGCCAGCGATGTCGCTGTAGGCGCCGTAGACGTCTTCTTCACCGGTGAAGCCGTTATCGACCCAGTTGTCGCGCTGCTGCCACAGGCCCGACAAGCGGACCGATGCGACGCCCGGAACGATCGGAACGGTCACACCGCCATCGATGGCGACCGAGTTGAAACTGCCGTAGCTGGCCGAACCGGTCACGGCGAATTCGTCGCCCGGCTTGGTGGTGTCGATCTTGACGATACCGGCGGGCGTGTTGCGGCCGAAGAGTGTGCCCTGCGGGCCGCGCAGGACTTCGATGCGCTCGACGTCGAAGATCGGGAAGCTCTTGAGCGTCACGTTTTCAAGGACGACGTCGTCCATGACGACCGAGACCGGCTGCGAGGCAGCAAGGTCGAAGTCGGTGTTACCGAGACCGCGGATGTAGAAGCGCGGCGCAGCGCGGCCGTTCGAGCTTTCGACGAACAGGCCCGGGACGCGGCCGGCCAGCGCGGTAGTGTCGCCACCGGCGGCGAAGATGTTCTGGACTGCGTCGGAGGAAATGGTCGCTGCCGAGACGGGAACGTCCTGCAGGTTTTCTTCACGGCGGTTGGCGGTGACTACGATGACGTCGAGTGCGCCATTGTCGGCCTGCTCGGCACCGGTTTCTTCGGTGTCGGAGCTATCGACGTCCTGCGCAAGGGCAGGCTGCGCGAAGGCGAGAGCCAGCGTGCTGGCGGAAAGAAGGCGGAGGGTAAGGGAGCGGTCAATCATGGAGAGGAAATCCTTTTGGCCCGGCGCCGATTCCATGTGAGGCGCGGGTTGGTGGGATGGGAGAAGTGAATTGACCCGCGCCCTGTAGCCGAAATGGCGCGGAACGCGAGTCGGCAAGCCGCGGAATTGCGCGGTTTTGAGCAAATGTTGCATTGCGGTGACAGGCCCTGCATGCGCCCGCGCTCTGCAAGTCCCTGATTGTGGGGCGATCCCGCTCGTCTCTTGCTCTTGCGGCCCTCTCGCGGCATAGGCGCGCGCAAAGCAGACCCACTGCAATCCAGTTGAAAGGCCGCCCATGAAAATCCGCGTTCTCGTCAGCCTCAAGCCCGGCGTGCTCGACCCGCAGGGGCGCGCGGTCCACCATGCGCTCGAAGGGCTCGGCTTCAACGGTGTCGACGATGTCCGCATCGGTCGCACGGTCGAACTCGACGTCGCCGACGATACGAGCGATGCCGCCCTCACCGAAATGTGCGAGAAGCTGCTCGCGAACACGGTGATCGAAAACTACAAGATCGAGAAGCTCGGCTGATGGCTTTCCGCAGCGCCGTCATCACCTTCCCCGGCTCCAACTGCGACCGCGACATGGCGGTGGCGCTGGAACAGGTTTCGGGCACGGCCCCGGTTCGCGTCTGGCACGGCGATGCACAGTTGCCCGACGGCCTCGACTTCATCGCGCTGCCGGGCGGTTTTTCCTATGGCGACTACCTGCGCTCGGGCGCAATGGCCGCCAATAGCCCGATCATGCGCGAAATTGTGCGTGCCGCCGATCGCGGCGTGCCGGTTCTCGGCGTGTGCAACGGCTTCCAGGTTCTTACCGAGGCGCGGCTTCTGCCGGGCGCTCTGATGCGCAATGCCAGCCAGCACTTTATCTGCCGCAATGCCGGACTGACGGTGGAGAACGCGCAGTCGATCTTCACCAGCGGCTATTCCGCAGGGCAGGAAATCAGCATCCCGGTGGCGCATCACGACGGCAACTTCTTCGCCGACGAAGAAACGCTCGACCGGATCGAGGGCGAAGGCCGTGTGGCCTTCCGCTACACCGACAATCTCAACGGTTCGCGCCGCGATATCGCAGGGGTGCTCAACAAGGCGGGTAATGTGCTTGGCATGATGCCCCACCCCGAGCGTGCGGTCGACGCAGCCCACGGCGGGACCGACGGGCTTGCGTTTTTCGAAGGTGCAATGAAGGCGCTCGCCAGCGCCTGACCGACCTCAGGCGCTTTTGCGCTTTTCGTCGAAACCGCGACGTTTCAACACCTTGCGGGCATCGTCCGCAGGCATCGGCCTGCCGAAGTGATACCCTTGGATCTTGGTGCAGCCGAGACGGCGGATCATCTCGACCTCGTCCTCATTCTCGACGCCTTCCGCCGTCGTGGTCATGCCGAGACTGTCGGCCATTGCCACCACGGCACGGATAATCGCCAGGCTTTCGGGGCTGTCCTGCGCCGCGCCTTGCACGAACAGGCGGTCGACCTTGATCGTGGTGAACTTGAGTTTGCGCAGGTAGCCGAGCGAGGAATAGCCGGTACCGAAATCGTCCAGAGCGACCGAGCAGCCCAGCGCCATGCACTGCTCCAGCGCCTTACGCGCAACAGCCGCATCGCGCATGAAGATGCTCTCGGTAACCTCGATCTCGAGCCGCGAAGGATCGAGCCCGCTGTGTGAAAGCGCACGCACTACGGTGCCGGCAAAATCGGGCTCGACCAGCTGTTCGGGCGAGACGTTGATGTTGACCTTCACGTCTTCGGGCCAGTTTGTCGCCGCTTCGCGGCATGCCTCGTTCATGACCCATGTGCCGATCGGCACGATCAGGCGTGTATCTTCGGCGATCGGGATGAACTTGGCCGGGCTGACATTGCCATGTTCGGGACTGTTCCACCGGGCCAGCGCCTCGAAGCTGACCACGCTTTCATCGACCGTATCGACCACCGGCTGATAGTGGAGTTCGAATTCTTTGTTTTCCAGCGCTGTGCGCAGTGCGACCTCGAGCTGGCGGCGCTCTTCGGCATTGGAGTGCAGCGAAGGTTCGTATTCGCAATGCGTGCCACCGCCTTCATCCTTGGCGCGATAAAGCGCGAGGTCGGCATTGCGCAGCAGTTCCTCGACCGAATGTCCGTCGCGCGGACCGATCGCTGAACCGACACTTGTGCCGACATAGAGCACGTGGTTGTCGATATAGAAGGGAGTTGCCAGTGCAGCGATAATGGCCTTGGCCAGCGTGTCGACACGGCGGCGGTCTGCTGCGTCGCGGATGACCACGCCGAACTCGTCGCCACCGAGACGGCCGACGAGTTCACCTTCGTCCATAAGCGGCTTCAGTCGCGAGGCGACCTGCGCGAGCATGCGGTCGCCGACCAAGTGGCCGAGCGAGTCGTTCACTGCCTTGAACCGGTCGAGGTCGATCATCAGGAAGGCACAGCGCGTGCGCCACTGTTCGGCATAGGTCAGCGCCTTGCCCAGCGCCTCGTTCAGCTGGAGGCGATTGGGAAGCTGGGTTAGCGGATCGTAGCGCGCCAGGAATTCGATCTTTTCGGTGCTTTCCCGCTGGGTCGTGACGTCCGAGCCGACACCGCGGAATCCGTGCCAATCACCGTCCTCGTCGAACATCGGCGTGCCCGAAAGCTCCCACCAGCGTACTTCGCCACGAACCATGGCCTTGACGACGAGGTTGGAGAAGCTCTCCTTCCCCTTCAGCTTGTCGGCCAGTTCATGCAGGCTTTGCGGGAATTCGCCGTTCTTCCAGCCATCGCCCGAGATCAGCTGCAGGAAGGACTTGCCCTCGATATCCGCCGCGTCGCGCTGAAGCGCAAAGGCGAAGCGCGGGCTGACCGATCGCAGGCGGCGATTTGTATCGATCTGCCACAACCAGTCGGCCTGGCCTTCCTCGAATTCACGCAGGAGCATGGAGACGGTCTCGCTCTTTTCCTGCATTTCGAGGTCGGCAAGGCGGGCTTCGAATGACATGCGCGCAGACTCGACAAGGCCGAAAATGGCAAAGCCGGCGCTAAGTGCGATAATGAGCGAAAGGCCGAAATTGAACGTTGCGAGCGCGGCGATGAACGAGCCCGCGCTGGCCGTGAGCGTAAAAGCGATCGAACTGAGCGGTGCACTATAGCGGCTGGCGACGCTCACGAGGATCAGGAAGGCGATAGCAGCCCAGATCGACGCAATCTGTCCGCCGGCACCCAAAGCAACGAGGATGCACAGGCCGAGCGACCAGACGACGCCCTTGAGACCAGCCACAATGGCATGGTTGCGCATCTCTGCGCGCGTGAACAGCCGATCTTCGACATCACGCAGGCGGTAATCGCTGGCGAAGGCGATCATCACGGTAAAGCCCAGTGCGGCGCCCCATGCCTGCAGGGACAGGAGATCGACGCTTCCGCTGCACAGCCAGGTTACGATGAGCGCCGCAATGGCGTGCAGCGTGACACGCGTCCCGGCGCGCTGTGCGACAAGGGAATATTGCCTGCCGTGGACACGTGCCCAGTCGCCGGTCTCTGGATCGTCCAGACCGATTACCTGCCGCGTGGTCGGCGGATTGCCCTCACCGGGCGCATTGAAATTCCAGTCGCTCACGCATGTCGAAATACGCGGGAAAGGTTATTTCCAAGTAAAGGATAGAACCGAAAGGAGTGCTATTCGACGGTGACCGACTTTGCCAGATTGCGAGGCTGGTCGACGTCCGTGCCCTTCACACAGGCCACATGATAGGCAAGCAATTGGACCGGGATCGCATAGACCAGGGGCGCAATCAGCGGATGGACGCTGGGCATCTCAATGGTGGCCATGCAGCCCTCGCCCGCCTCTTCCAGACCCTTCGAATCCGAAATCAGCACGATCTTGCCGCCACGGGCCCGGACTTCTTCCATGTTCGAGATGCTCTTTTCGAAGAGTGGACCCGACGGTGCCAGCACGATCACCGGCACGTCATCGTCAATCAGCGCGATCGGGCCATGCTTCATCTCGCCGCTGGCATAACCTTCGGCATGGATGTAGCTGATTTCCTTGAGCTTCAACGCCCCTTCGAGAGCCAGCGGATAATCCTGACCGCGCCCGAGATAAAGGACGTCGCGCGCCGGGGCGATGAGATGTGCCATCGCCGCAATATCGTCATCGTGGTCGAGAGCGGAGTTGAGGCAGGCAGGCGCCTCGAGCAGGTGCGTGACCACCTCGTACTCTTCCTCGCGGCTCATCAGGCCTTTCTTGACCGCCATATGTGCGGCAAGCGCCGCGAGCACTGCCAGCTGGCAGGTAAAAGCTTTCGTCGATGCGACACCGATCTCGGGACCGGCGTGAGTCGGTAGCAGCAGGTCAGCCTCGCGCGCCATCGTACTAGTGGGTACGTTCACCACCACGGCGATGGTCTGCCCGTTTTCCTTGCAGTGCCGTAGCGCAGCCAGCGTGTCGGCAGTCTCGCCGCTCTGCGAGATAAAGAGCGCCAGCCCTCCATCCTCCAGCACCGGCTCGCGGTAACGGAATTCCGAGGCCACATCGATATCGACCGGAACGCGGGCGAACTGTTCGAACCAGTATTTCGCGACCATCCCGGCGTAGAACGATGTCCCGCAGGCGACGATTGTAACGCGCTTGATGCTGGAAATGTCGAAATCGAACTGGGGCAGCGCGACCGAGACTTCGTCGCGGCGCAGGTAAGAGCCGAGCGTTTGCGCGACCACCGTCGGCTGCTCGAAAATCTCCTTCTGCATATAGTGGCGATAATTGCCCTTTTCGGTCGCTGCGGCAGATGCGCCCGAAGTGCGGACCTCGCGCGTAACCTCCTGGTTCTCCTCGTCGAAGATCTTTGCGCCATCGCGCGTGACTTCGACCCAGTCGCCCTCTTCCAGATAGGAAATCTGCTGCGTCAACGGCGCAAGCGCCAACGCGTCAGAGCCGATATACGTTTCGCCTTCACCATAGCCTACCACCAGCGGTGAGCCGCGACGGGCACCGATCAGCATGTCGGGATAATCGCGGAACGCGATGGCCAGCGCAAAAGCGCCGCGCAGGCGCGGTAGCATGTTCGCGACCGCTTCGTGCGGGGTCTCGCCATTCTCGATGCGACGCGTCAGCAGGTGGGCGACGACCTCGCTGTCGGTATCGCTTTCCATCGTGCGGCCGGCAGCCTTCACCTCGGCGCGCAATTCCTTGTAATTCTCGATGATGCCATTGTGGACGATCGCCACCTTGTCGGTCGCGTGGGGATGCGCATTGTTTGCCGTCGGAGCGCCGTGGGTGGCCCAGCGCGTATGCGCGATGCCGATGTCGCCGCCAGCGGGATGATCCTTCATTTCGGCCACGAGATTATTGAGCTTACCTTCGGCGCGGCGGCGGACCAGCTCACCGTTCTCGATGGTGCAGATACCGGCGCTATCATAACCGCGGTATTCCATCCGCTTCAGACCGTCGACGAGCCTGTCTGCAACGGCTTCCTTGCCGACGATACCGATAATTCCGCACATATATGGATGACCCCTTGAAAGACCTTGCGGGACCAGCCTTAGCGGTTCCCGCACTCCAATCAATCGGTCCGGACGGAAAGCGGTTCCCGCGGGGTGGTCCACCACAGGAGTAGCCCGGCCCCGATGATGATCGCCGCACCTGCCAGCGTGGCCAGGTCGGTAACGTCGCCGAACCACCACCAGCCCATGAGCGTCGCCACGAGCATCTGCACATATGTCATCGGGGCAATTGTCGCGGCACCGGCCCGCTGGGTGCCCAGATAGACCAGGCAGTGAGCAGTACTTGCCGTGAGGGCAACCAGAGCGCAGCGGGCCAGAACTGACCAATCCGGCACGGTCAGCAAAAGACTGTCTGTCCCGGAAAAGTGCCCGCCCAGAGCCGCGATAGCCAGCAATGGAAGCGCGGCGATCTGCATGAACGCCTGCATCGACCACGCACTGCCTTGCCCCGCGCTCGCCCGGTTCGCCACGATCAACAGGGCGAAGAACACAGCCGAGGCGAGCGGAAGAAGCGCGACCCAGCCGAGCTCTGCAAGGTTCGGTCGCAGCACCAGCGCAACTCCGCCCAGGGCAGTCACCGAGGCGATCCAGGTGGCGGGTCGGACTTTCTCGCCAAGGAGCGGGACGCTGAGCAGGGCCACGAGGATTGGCGCAACGAAGGCAATCGCCATTACGGTCGCGAGCGGCATGACGAAGACAGCGGAGAAGAAACACAGCGAGGCGGCAGCAAGGCAGAAGCCTCTTGCAGCCTGGAGCCAAGGGTTCTTCGGACGAAATGCACCGGTCCCCTCTTTCACACGCAGCAGGATCGAAACACCGATCGCCCCGATGATGAACCGCAGCGCTGCTGCGCCCAGCGGCGAAAACTCACCGGCCATCGTCTTCACTACCGCATCGCCGATGCTGAGAAGCGCGAAGCCGGCCAGGGCCAGCAGGATGCCACTGCGTTCGGATTGATGCATCTGGAGGAAAGACCCGCAAGATCGTGAGAAATCGCGCGCTAACCGCTCTCACCATGCTTGGCCAGTGGAGCGATGCTTTACCGCTTGTTTACCAAACTTCGCCAAGGGTGCTCGCAGACGAAATTCGAGGGGGTCGCGATTACCATGCATCAGCAGCCGGAGAAGCACTCGTGAATATGCTGAAGCAGGACTTTGCGCCCGCGATCCAAGCCGCCAGCGCCGAACCGAGCGTGGCGGTCCTCTTGCCCTGTTACAACGAGGGGCTGGCGATCCGCGCGGTGATCGAGCGCTTCCAGAAGGCGCTGCCGCAAGCGACCATCTACGTCTACGACAACAATTCCTCCGACGATTCCGCAGCCATCGCGCGTGCTGCCGGTGCAGTCGTTCGCAGCGAACCGCGCCAAGGCAAGGGTTTCGTGGTCCGCCGCATGTTCGCGGACATCGATGCCGACATCTACCTGATGTGCGACGCCGACGAGACCTATGAAGCCGAAGCTGCGCCCGCGCTGGTCGACAAGCTGGTCGAGGAAGGTCTCGACATGGTCGTCGGCTCTCGCTCGAACGCGGCGGAAGGCGCCTACAGGCCCGCCCATAAGTTCGGCAACTGGATGCTGACTTCGCTCGTGCGCACCATGTTCGGAAACGGCTTCAAGGATATGCTGAGCGGCTACCGCGTATTCTCGCGCCGCTTCGTGAAATCGTTCCCCGTGATGGCGCAAGGATTCGAAATCGAAACCGAACTGACCATCCACGCGCTCCAGCTCGAAATGCCCGCGGCAGAAGTTCCTACACAGTTTTCCGAACGCCCCGAGGGCTCGGAAAGCAAGCTCAACACGATTTCCGACGGCCTGCGCATCCTGTGGACCATCACCGGCCTCCTCAAGCAGGAGCGCCCGCTATATCTCTACGGAATGATGGCGCTGGGCCTGTTCCTGGCCTCGCTCCTCCTCGGTTTTCCGGTGATCGCCGAATATATCGAGACAGGCCTGGTGCCGCGTCTGCCCACTGCCCTTCTGGCGTCGGGCGTGATGATCCTTGCTTTCCTAAGCCTGTTCAGCGGCTTGATCCTCGACACGGTCACGCGCGGTCGCAAGGAAGCAAAGCGCCTGCGTTACCTGCAGCTGCCGAGTGTCCTGAATTTTGCCGACGAGCGAAAGCTGATCAAGGCCGCCTGAGCCACAGCAGCGATAGCACCGCAAGCGCACCGCTGGCGATCAGGCCACTGACCCGCAAGGCAAGCGCAAAGGCCACGAATTCGCCCATGGTGGCAGCATCGGTGACTAGCGTCATCGCGCTCCAGCCCAGTTCGGTAATGCCGAGATTGCCCGGTGTAAGCGCCGCCAATGCGGATAATTGCACTGCACCGAAGCCCAGCGCGACGGTCTGCCAAGGGATCATCGGCAGCAGGAAAATACCGATACCGAATGTTCGCGCCACGAGCGCTGCGTAGCGAACCGAAGACAGCGCGGTGAGGTGGCCCAGCAGGCGCGGCGCGTCGAGACCGGCCGCCGACCCTGCCTCTACACTCTCCTTGATCCGGCGCGTGGTCGCCCAGCGCTGCGGCAGGACAGCCGCCATCCTGGCAGGTCGAAACCGCTCCGGAAGCAAATAGACCGCCGCCGATGCCGGCGCGAGCGTGGCGGCGAAAGCGAGTACCCCCGCCCAGCCGCCGAACCCGCCAACAAGCAGGGCAAGCGCCGCAATTCCACCGATAACCAGCGTGACGACGTCGAATACCTGCTCGTAACCGGCAAGGATCGCACTGCGACCGAAGCCGGCATTGTGCTGCGACTTCATCGCCATGCCGCGGACCGCCGGCCCGGCAATATAAGGAGGGACAATCTGACCGAGCGCGCTGCTTGCCGCGGTGTAGGCAAACAGTCGGTCGAAGCCCACCGAACGCGCGAGGTCGGGCGCGCTGCGCCGAAGGAGCATCTGCCATTTGATCGTGCTGACCAACACCATTGCGAAGGCGGTTGCGAAAGCGACCCCGCCGATCGACCACGGATGGCGGCCAAGCGATGTCCAGACATCCGCCTCGAGGACGGAAAAGCTGGTGAACAGCCACCAGAGCAAAGCTCCGGCCAGCGCCAGTCCGATACTGAGGCGCGCAAGATTGCGCTTGGGCGGCACCGTGGCTGCCACGCCGGTGGATGGAACGCTGTCGCTCATTTCAAATCGAATGCTTCATGCTAGGGCTGCAGAACCGATGCGGATATTGTGCATTTCCAGCTTTTTTCGCGAAGAAGGCGGCGGCGTCGCGCATATGGCGCACCTGCTCGCGCGCGAACTGGCGCGCATGCCAGGCAACGAGGTCACGCTGGCGGCCCATACCGGTGAAGCACTGGCGGGCAATATTTCGGACGAGCCTTACGTGCGCATGCCGATCCGTGCGACCAACTGGTTCGAAAAGCGTCTCGGCGTTCCCCTCCTCATTCCGCATCCGGCGGATATTCGCGCACTCAACGAGGTGGCGCGCGAGGCCGATGTCATGCTGGTGCACGACAGCGTCTACCTTTCCAATCTTGCCGCAATCGCCAGTGCGCACCGGCAGACCCCCTCTATCGTGATCAAGCACACGGGCGAGGTAAGGTTTTCCTCGCGCTTCGGTCAACTCGCGTTCTCGGTATTCAACGATCATGTCGCACCGCGCATCCTCGGCAACACCGACGCCTTGGCGTTTGTCACCAGGGCGAAATTGGAAAACTCCAAACTCGTCGCAGGACCGCTGGCGACCGTGATCCCCAACGGCATCGACACCGATGTCTTCGCCCCCACCGGCCAACCGCGAGATGGTTCGCTGCTGTTCGTGGGCAGGTTCGTTGCCAAGAAAGGTATCGAGATCGTGCGCGAAATGGCCCGCTCGATGCCGGACCGCCGGTTCGTCCTTGCCGGATACGGGACTATCGACCCGCGCGAATGGCCGGAAAGCAACGTGACCTGCCACTGGCGGCCCGATCCTGCCCAGCTAGCGCAGCTCTATTCGGCATGCGCTGCCTGTATCCTTCCGGGCGAGACCGAGGGAACGCCGCTTGTCGCACTCGAGGCGCTCGCCTGCGAAGCGCTCACGGTCATCGGCCAGCAAGGGGCGGCGCCCGATGCGGAGCTGGACCGGCAAATGGCACAGCTTCCGGTCGACGTCGAAAACCCGAAACAAACCGCGCGGCAATGGTGCGAAGGGCTGGACACGGCAATCGCTGCCGCGAAGCCCGACCGGGCCGGCATCATCCGCGACTACAGCGCGCAGCGCATGGCACGTGATTACGCCAAACTGATCGAGAAGGTTATGGCCAAGCGCTAGCGCTTGACGGGGCGGACACACTCCCTGCCCTCCAGCACGCGCGCCTTCGCATCGAATTGCGGGCTCTGGTCGGGAAGATTCTCGGCCAGGCCGACAGTCTTCATGTCCGCCCGCGTAACGACCGCGATACTGCCCCTCTCGCAAAGCTCGTACATTTGCGCGGCATCCATTTCGCGGCTCGAGAACAGCAGGGGACGGTTCGACAGGTCGGGCAGGTTCCTCACATCGTCGACGGCATGCGACGGCATTTCGGAATCGACGAGCACGAAGTCGGTCTCCTGCGTGCTGAGCACCTCGTAAAGCTTCACATGCGGCTCGATGAAACGGTGCGCGCTCCACCACTGGAAGGGCAGCGACAGGACCGAGACCAGCGCCAAGGCAATAACCCCACTTTGTGCAGCGGGCTTCTGCGCTTCGGGCAGGAGTTTCCAACCGTAGCCTGCGAGCAGGCACAGCGGGCCGAGTAAGGCATGGATGTAACGATAGCCCCACCCATGGCCCTGATAGGGAAGCAGGATCGCAATCGCGACGATCGTCAACAACACGCCCGCCAGCAACTGCTTGCCCAGCGCATCGAGCTTCTTCCAGCCCAGCGCTGCAATCAGGAACAGCGGCAGCAAATAGGCCGCATTCCAAGCAATGGCGCGCAGGATGTTGACCAGCATTAGCGGGATCATGATCTCGTCGATGCGCAGGAGCGGCAGGACACGTTCGGCGAAAAAGCCGCCTGCACCGGCCGCGCTACCCGAAGCCGCGCGCTCCAGCCCGAGCGAGTCGACCACCAGAACCGGGTAGGAGAACCAGAACAGCAGGGCGGCGGCGTAAATGACCGCATAGGTCGCAAACAGGCCGAAGCGGCGCTGCCACAGGAGGCCCAGTAGGATCGGACCGGCGAAAAGCGGGTGGAAGACGGGCTGGTGCAGACCCAGCGCGAAGAAGCCGACCACGATAGCCCCTGCATGGCCCAGAGCGCCGCCGCGCAGGAAAAGCGAAAGCCAGATGAGGTTGAAGACCAGGTGCCCGGTCATCGCATAATTGGTCATGGCATTGGTCATGACCTGCGCCGACAGCAGGTAGGTCAGCATCACGATCCAGACCGCGCTATTGCTGTCCGGGAAAATCCGCCGCGCGAGGCCCCACAGGACCACCAGCCCGATAGCGACGAGGATCGGGTTCATCAGCGCGGGATCGGCGAACATCCCGAAACCGGTGCGCATCATCGCGTTGATCGGCAGGTAGGCGGAAGCCATGGCTTTCCAGCCGTCCGCCGTGATCAGGAAGTTCGGTACAAGCGGCTCGCCGAAACCGGCCCATTCCTCGGGCAAGGCATACCCGATCCGTCCGGCTGCGAAATTGGCACCGTCGAATACGACCATGTGCTCGTCGCGCGTGAGGGGGTAATCGAGCATGATGAGGTGCGTACCAACCCACAGAAGCGGGATCAGGACGACTGCGACGATCCAGATCGTGAGGCTCGAAGGCAGCTTTTCGGGCAGTTTCCAGCCCGGCTGACGCCAGATCAGCAGGCCCATCACCGAGGCAATCGCGAGAATGACCGGAAGATCCTGCGTGCGAAGATAAAACTTCGGAATCGAATTGATACCGGCGATCGGCAGCATCGCCAGACCCGCCAGGACCATGGCGATGGCAGAGCGCGACAGCGCCCAGTTCCAGTCCAACCCCTTGTTATCGCTCATCAAGACCCCGTTCAATCCGGCACTCCCGCTGCCGGCTTTCCATTTCCTGGTGACGATACCCCCGCATATTCAACGCGCAATCGCCTTTAGGAAAAAATCAAGGTTTCCAACTTATTCACCATTCCTACCAAGACGGGGTTTGCCACTTTCTGGCAGCTATCCCTCGTCACCGAACAATACCTTCTGGGGGTTTAGGGCATGAGTGCATTCGGACGGAAAAACGGGTCGGCGGGTATGTCTGCCGGTGCGCGTCCGCAATTCGGCGTTGCGCGCCCGATGCGCGGCGGCGGTTCCTCGTCGGACGAGGAATCGGGCGATCAGAAGAAAGACGGCGGCGAACAGTTCCCGCCTCTCCCGCAGGATGCACCTCCCGCACCCGGTGCTGGTGGTTCGGGCAAGAATGCCGATGCCATGGCCCGCCTTTCGGAGCGCATGAACGCCACGCACCAGACCGAAGGTGAAGTCGGCGGCTTCGAAGCATCCGTCCACAAGATCAAGGAACAGGTGCTTCCGCGCCTGCTCGAACGCGTCGATCCCGAAGCGGCAGCCACGCTGACCAAGGATGAGCTGTCGGAAGAATTCCGCCCGATCATCATGGAAGTGCTAGCTGAGCTGAAGGTCACGCTGAACCGCCGCGAACAGTTCGCGCTCGAGAAGGTCCTCGTCGACGAACTGCTCGGCTTCGGCCCGCTCGAAGAGCTGCTGAACGATCCCGACGTGTCGGACATCATGGTCAACGGCCCCGACCAGACCTACATCGAAAAGAAGGGCAAGCTCATCATTGCCCCGATCCGCTTCCGCGACGAACAGCACCTGTTCCAGATCGCGCAGCGCATCGTGAACCAAGTCGGCCGCCGCGTCGACCAGACTACACCGCTGGCCGACGCCCGCCTGAAAGACGGCTCACGTGTGAACGTCATCGTGCCGCCGCTTTCGCTGCGCGGTACCGCGATCTCGATTCGTAAGTTCTCCGAGAAGCCGATCACGCTCGACATGCTCCAGGGTTTCGGCTCGATGAGCGAGAAGATGTGTACGGCGCTCAAGATTGCCGGCGCCTGCCGCATGAACATCGTCATCTCAGGCGGTACGGGTTCGGGTAAGACGACCATGCTCAACGCCCTGTCGAAGATGATCGACCCGGGCGAGCGCGTGCTCACCATCGAGGACGCCGCCGAACTCCGCCTGCAGCAGCCGCACTGGCTGCCGCTGGAAACGCGTCCGCCGAACCTTGAAGGCCAGGGCGCCATCACCATCGGCGACCTCGTGAAGAACGCCCTGCGTATGCGTCCTGACCGAATCATCCTGGGCGAAATTCGTGGCGCGGAATGTTTCGACCTTCTCGCCGCCATGAACACGGGCCACGACGGATCAATGTGTACGCTTCACGCCAATAGCCCGCGTGAGTGCCTTGGCCGTATGGAGAACATGATCCTGATGGGAGACATCAAGATCCCGAAGGAGGCCATCAGCCGCCAGATCGCCGAATCGGTCGACCTGATCGTGCAGGTGAAGCGCCTTCGCGATGGTTCTCGCCGCACCACCGACATCACCGAGGTGATCGGCATGGAAGGCGACGTGATCGTGACGCAGAACCTGTTCAAGTTCGAGTATCTGGACGAGAGCGAAGACGGCAAGATCCTCGGCGAGTTCCGCTCGAGCGGCCTGCGTCCCTACACGCTGGAAAAGGCGCGCCAGTTCGGCTTCGACCAGGCCTATCTGGAAGCTTGCCTCTAGGGCATCAGCCGCGAATAATGCCCGGTACGGCGACGGCCAGCAGGCCGCCGCCTACCACCATGAATGTCAGGAACAGGCCGGTCCACGGTATCCAGCCGACGCTGTCGATCCTTGCGCGGTTCATGCGCCTGCGCTCCATAAGTAGCGCAAATCCCGCCAAGAGCAGGAATACGGCGCCCCACATGCCGAGCACATCGGCATCGCTGGCGAAGGTCAGGAATTCGTGCATCGCGCGGCGATATGGGTAATCGCCCCTTTCCTGCCAAGCTGGCGTTAAGGGAACCGCGCTATTATCCACCCGTTCTATCCCGGCGAACGTCCGATTCTCGGGCCCTTCGGGAAGGAAGTACCATGATCAAGAAACTGCTTATCGCCTTCGGAATCACCTCGATGAGTCTCAGCGCTGCCGCATGCAACACCGTGCAGGGCCTTGGCGAAGACATTGAATCGGTCGGTGAAGCTGGCGAAGACGCCATCGACTAAGACAAGGATTTGCCGATGAAGAAACGTTCTTCCATTCTCATGGCCGCAACCGTCCTCGCACTGGGGCTGGCTGGCTGCAACACAGTCAAGGGGCTCGGCGAAGACGTGAAGTCCGTCGGAAAGGCCGGAGAACGCGCGATCGACTGATCGCTTTCGGCAACGAACAACGAACGCCCGCCCTTACCCGGCGGGCGTTTTACTATCTGCGCCGGAAAACGAGCGTCAGATTGTTGGCAGGCATCTCGTAACGCGCAGTCTTCTCGAGCCCATGGCGCTGGGCAACCGCATCAAGTTGCGACACCTCGCGGATGCCCCATTCCGGATTGCGGCCCCGCAGGCTCTGGTCAAAGGCAACGTTCGAACTTGCAGGCTCCACGTCGTCTTCGAAGTACGGTCCGTAAAGGATCAGCGGATGCCCTGCACAAAGCAGGCGGGACGAGCCCGCAAACAGAGCCTCGGTCGCCGCCCATGGGCTGATGTGGACCATGTTGATGCAAACCACCGCATCGGCAGCCTCCAGTGGCCAGTCATCCGCGCGGGTGTCCAGTTCGACCGGTTTTGCGAGGTTCGCAAGTCCGACCTCTCGCGCCCACTCTCCGATGGAGGCGAGCGCCTCTACATCCGGATCGCTCGGCTGCCAGTCGATAAGCGGAAAGCGCCGCGCCATGAAGACGGCGTGTTCGCCGGTGCCGCTGGCGATCTCGAGCACGAGACCGCTCTCGGGCAATTCTTGCGCGAGTACCCCGGCGATCGGTTCGGAATTGCGCGCCGTTGCGGGCGCATGACGCTTCAATTGACCTGCCTCTCACGACCTTCCCAATAGGGCGCGCGCAGATCCTTGCGCAGGATCTTGCCGCTGGCATTGCGCGGCATGACCTCGATCACGTCGATGCTCTTGGGGACCTTGAACCCGGCAAGCCGTTCCTTGGTCCATTCGATGATCGAAGCTTCGTCCACTTCCTCGCCCGGCTTGGCGACGATGCAGGCTTTCACCGCCTCGCCCCAGGTCTCGTCGGGCACGCCGATCACTGCGACTTCGGCGATGGCGGGATGGCCGTAGATCGCGCTTTCGACCTGCGCCGGATAGACGTTTTCGCCGCCGGAGATGATCATGTCCTTGATCCGGTCCTGGATGAAGACATAGCCGTCCTTGTCCATGTAGGCGGCATCGCCCGTGTGCATCCAGCCGTCCTTGAGCGAGCTTTGCGTCGCATCCGGCAAATTCCAGTAGCAGGCCATGTTCGACGGGCTCTTGCAGATCAGCTCGCCCACTTCTCCGCGCGGCAGTTCCTCACCGTTTTCGCCGATCACCCTCAGCTCAGCCCCCGGCACGGCCTTGCCAGCGGACTTCATCCGCTGGTTGCCTTCGAGCGAGTGGTCTTCGGGCGGAAGCGCGGCAATGGTACCGGTCGTCTCGGTCATGCCGTAGCATTGCATGAAGCCCGCCTCGGGAATGGTGCGCACCGCTTCGCGGAGCAAGTCCAATGGGATCGGTGCGGCGCCATACATAACGTATTTCACTGCCGACATGTCGGTCGTCTTGGCGCGCGGATGCTGGACGACCATCTGCAGCGCGGCGGGCACAATGAAGAGTCGGGTTATCCCCTGCTCGAATGCATCGAGCACGCCGTCGGGAGTAAATTCCTCCTGCACGATCGCGCGGATGCCCGCGCCCATCGCCATGATGCCGAGCCCCGTCCCACCGATATGCGCACAGGGCATGCAGACGAGGATCGCCTCGTCCTCGTCGAAATAGGACCAGGGCTGGCCTTCTTCCTTGCTCGGCACGCGGAGCGAGAAGAGGTTGCGATTGGTCAGGACAGCACCCTTGGGATTGCCGGTCGTGCCCGAAGTGTAGAGCTGCAAGACAGCGTCGTCCGGACCCGCAGGAGTGAAATCGACAGCCGGTGCGGCGCCAATTTCCACAAGGGCCGCCTGCGTCGTCAAAACCTCGGGCGGATTATCCATCTGCCCGCACACCTTGGCGGCCATTTCCTCGAAGCCTTCTCCGAGAAGCAACAGTTTCGCCGCAGTATCGCCGAGGATATAGGCGATCTCGGGCGCGGCGAGGCGCCAGCCGATCGGGACCATGACGGCCCCTACGCGCGCGGCGGAATAGAAGAGTTCGAAATAGTGCCGCGAGTTCTTGCCGAGCCAGGCTATCCGGTCGCCCTTCCCGACGCCGTGTGCCGCAAGCATGGCGATAATCTTGCGGCTGCGTTCCTCGAATTCCGAGAAGCTTATCGCCTCATCGCCCTGCTCCAGCACAATGTGATCGGGTCGCTCGGCCGCCCAGTGGCGGACGAAGGCATCAAATGACAGCTTCGGCTCGTCGGTCATATCTGACTCTCTCCTCTGCGCGCATCATGCCACGCATGGGAAAGAGCACAAGCGGCCTATTGCCAGCGTCCGCCTTCGCGCGCCCGCCTTTCGCGCAGGATCAGCCAGATGAACAGCCCGAGAGGTCCCGCCAT
>JABDNC010000166.1 GCA_013001165.1 Erythrobacter sp. | reverse complement strand
ATGTAGCCCTTCGACTTCTCGACCTCGTCGGAAAGCACGGTGACCGTCTGCTTCATGCTGTCGAGCGCGCGCAGCTTGAACTGGTCGACCTCGTCCATTGTGTCGTAGATATTCTGGAAGGCACGCTGCAGCGTTTCCAGCGGAATGGTGCTGGCCGCGGCCTGCTCGTGGATCTTGCCGGTCTGGTCGCGCAGCATGGTGGAGGTGCTGTCGATGATGCCGGCGGTCGTGTCGTTGAGGGCGGTGATCTGGCCCAGCACGAGACGCTGGTTGGTCATCGCCTCTGCCACCGTCACTGCCGTGCGCAGTGCTCCTACGGTGGTGGTGCTGGCGCGGTCGACGCCTTTCACCAGCTCGACATTGTTCTTCTTCACGAGATCGAGCGCGAGGTAGCCCTGCACGCTGACAGCCATCTGCGTGAGCAGGTCCTGCGTGCGTTGGCGAACGTAAAACAGCGCGGTCTCGCGCACCGCCTTGGCCTTGGCCGGATCGGTCGCGTCGAGTTCGGCAGCCTTTTCTTCCAGCTTGCCGTCGAGCGTGTTCGAGATGTGGATCATCTGTTCCAGATTACCCATCGCTTCCCACAGCTTCTGGCGCTCTACGTCGATCGCGGCATTGTCCATGATCAGCTCATCCTTGCCGCTCGACAGGTTGTTGAGGATCGATTGGATGTGCGTCTGCGCGCTCTGGTAGCTGCGGAAGTAGTTCGTCAGCTTGTTGCCGAAAGGAATGATGCCGAGGATCTTGCGCGGGCCAGAAAGCTTGCCGCGCTTGCCCGGATCGAGATCTTCCACGACGCGCCGCAGTTCCGAAAGGTTGGCGCCGACGCCTTCGTCCTTGTCCATCGCGCGGACCGGACGGTCGAGGAAGCGGTTCGACATGCCTGCCGCCGCGAGGATTTCCTTGCGGCCCATATTGGTGAGCTGGTCGACCTTCTTGCCGAATTCGGGCGAGTTGGCGTCCTGCGCGAGCAGGTCCTCGACGAAGCCGTCGACCTTCGTTTCGAGCTTGCTCTTCACCTCTTCCGACACGGGGACGAGGCCCGCGGCCTTTTCGGGCGCGACGGCCGGCACCGGATCGGGCGGCGTCAGGTCGAATTCGGGCGGTGCCGCAGTCGTAGTCGGGGCAGCTTTGGCAGGTGCGGGCGCGGTTGCGGCCTTGGGCGTTTCGTCACTCATGATATTTCAGCAGACCTCCGTGAGAACTTCGGCGTGAGAACCTTGGTTCTGTATTAGGTCTCTATAACACGAGATTCAAGCGCCTCCGTACTTGCCGGTTGGCGCTTGGTCGAAACTAGGCCGCCATCTCCAGCTCGATCGGCTGGATTTCGCCCGCGAGGTACAGGCGCTTGGCCTTGGCGCGGCTGAGCTTGCCCGAACTGGTGCGCGGCAGCGTACGGGGCGGGACGAGTTCGACCACGCAGTTCATGCCGGTCACGCCGCGAACCTTGTCGGCAATCTGGTCACGCAGCTTGATGCGTTCGTCATGCTCCGACACGCGGCAGTGGACGAGCACGGCGGGAGCTTCCTCGCCATTGTCGGTGTCGATCGAGAATGCGGCGATATCGCCGTGGTTGAAGCCCGGAAGCTGTTCGACGGCCCATTCGATATCCTGCGGCCACAGGTTCTTGCCGTTGATGATGATCATGTCCTTGGCGCGGCCCACGATGAACAGGTAGCCATCAGCAAGATAGCCCATGTCACCGGTGTCGAGCCAGCCGTCGACGAGACAGTCGTTGGTCGCTTCCTCGTTGCGGAAGTAGGAGTGCATCACGCTCTTGCCGTGGCACCATACCTTGCCGATTTGGTGGTCGCCCTTGGCGTTGCCATTCTCGTCACGGATTTCGACATCCATGCCGGGAATCGCCTTCCCGCAATTGACGATGGCGCGGTAGCGTGCGGGCTTCGACAGGTCGCGCGGGCGGCCCGAAAGGCGCTCCTCCTCGACCAGTTCGACACGGATCCCTTCGCCCGGCGGCATGACGGTGACGGCCAGCGTTGCTTCGGCAAGGCCGTAGCTCGGGGTGAAGGCATTGGCCTTGAAGCCTGCATCGGCGAAGGCATTGACGAAATTCTGCATGACGTCGGGGCGGATCATGTCCGCACCATTGCCCGCCGTGCGCCAGCGCGACAGGTCGAAGCGGTCGGCGACATGGCTCTGGCTGGATATACGGCGCGCGCAGATGTCGTAACCGAAGGTCGGCGAATAGCTGAGCGTGGTGCCCTTGTTGCGGCTGATCAGGTCGAGCCATGCAAGCGGACGGCGCGCGAAATGTTCGGTGCGCAGGAGATCGACCGAGACCTGGTTCGCGATCAGCGACAGGAAGCAGCCGACAAGGCCCATGTCATGGTACCACGGCAGCCAGCTGACCACGCGGTCGTTGGTGCCGATATCCATCGACTGGGCATGGCCGCGCAGATTGTGGAGCAACGCCTCATGCGTAACCGCGACACCGGTCGGGAAGCGGGTCGAGCCCGAGGAGTACTGCAGGTAGCTGATATCGTCGGGCTTAGCTTCGGGAAGCTCGCATTCCGGGCCTCCGCGGCTGGCGAATTCGTCCCAGGTCTCGCCCTCGCAGCCCTGCTTGTCGGCAGCGGCCTTGGCCATTTCGGCAATGTCCGAAGGATAGAGCAGGATTCGCGGATCGCTGCTCTGGAGCTGGACCGAAAGCTGGTCGATGTAGCTTTCCTTGCCGCCGAAGGTCGTCGGAAGCGGCAGCGGCACCGGCCATGCCCCGGCATAGATGCAGGCGCAGAACATGGCAGCGAATTCGGGGCTGGTTTCTGCGACCAGCGCCACGCGCTCGTTCTTGCCGATGCCCGAAGCGATCAGCTTGTACGCCAGTTCGTGGGCGTCGCTGCGCATCTCGGCATAGGTGTATACCCGCGAAAGATTGCCGCGCGGATCGTGGAAATTGAGCCCCTTCTCGCTGCGGGCAGCGTAGTCGATGGCGTCGTTGAAGGTCGCGAAGTCGCTCCTGCGGCGCGGCAGGTTGCAGTCGTTCGGCGTCGGCGTCAAAACGGCGTCGTTCATGGCTTTGTTATGATACCTTATGAAATCAGTGCCTTACGGCGACCCACATGTAGTTATATGCCGCTCTCCCTAAAGCGGCCCGTCACTTGACGTTTCCCAATCGATAAGGAGTGTGGCAAGAATATGGCCGATGGTTGAAGCTTCCGCAACATCTCGTCGCACTCGCCGCCCTCCCAAACCGCTTGATCGCACGCGGCTGAACGATCTTGCGCTGCATTATGTGGCGCGTTTTGCAACCTCCACCGGCAAACTGCGCAGCTATCTCCAGCGCAAGCTGCGCGAGCGTGGCTGGGAGGATGACGGTCAGCCCGATATCGAGGCGCTGGTCGAGCGATTTGCCGAAAAAGGCTATGTCGATGACGAGGCCTATGCCCGATCAAAGGCGAACGGACTGCTGTCGCGTGGCTATGGCGCGCGGCGGGTCGAGCAGACACTGCGCGCGGCCGGCATCGAAGAACAGCTGCGCAGCGATACCGCTCCGGAAGAGGCCGAGGCGCGCCAAGCGATCGTGGCGCTCGCCAAACGGCGGCGGTTCGGGCCTTATGCTGCAGCGAAGGACGACGAGACAATAGAAGAAGCGCACAAGCGGCGCGAAAAGCAGCTTGCCGCAATGATCCGCGCGGGCCATTCATTCGAGCACGCGCGCCGCGTCAGCGAGGCGCAATCGATCGAGGATCTGGAGAATTGGGCATGGGACGCACAGGATTGAAATTGCGGGGCATTGCCCTCGCACTCGGGGCGTCGGCGCTGCTCGCCTGTTCGCCGCAACCCACCGCCGAGGCAACGCCTGCGAGCACCGAGACCCACGCAACCGCCAGCGTGCATCCGATATCGGGTCTCGAGATCATTCCGGTTACCGTGACCAGCGGCGACGACGTCCACGAATTCCGTGCCGAGCTGGCGGCCAGCCGCGAGGCGCAGGCGCAGGGCCTGATGTTCCGGACCGAGCTGGGCGACTGGGAAGCGATGATTTTCCCGAGCGACCAGCCGACAGCACGCAGCTTCTGGATGAAGAACACGCCGATCCCGCTCGACATCATCTTCATCGGCACCGATGGCCGCATCCTCAATATCGCCGCCATGACCGAGCCTTATTCGCTCGAATCGGTCTATTCGGTCGGGTCGACCAGCGGCGTGCTCGAACTGCGCGGTGGCAGGGCCGAAGAACTGGACATCGAGCCCGGCGACCTCGTGGAGTGGTAAAAGCGTGCTGGCGCCCTCGCTAGATGCTTGGCCTGCGCGCGCGAATCAGCTAGGCGCGCGGCCATGAGTTTCCTCGGCAAGATCTTCACCTGGTGGAATGGTGCCACCATCGGAACGCTCCTGTGGAGCTGGCGCAACGGCGAAAAGGTCGGAAGCGACGCGCAGGGCAACGAATATTTCCGGTCCAAGCCCAAGAAGGGCCAGCGCGAACGCCGCTGGGT
>JABDNC010000115.1 GCA_013001165.1 Erythrobacter sp. | reverse complement strand
CCGGCAACCCCGCACTTTCGGTGGGCTTTACGGGCTACTGGAACTGCACCAACTGAGGGGGGAGGAAGACAATCATGCCGAAGGATACAGCATCACACGCGAAAAAAGCGGTTCTCTACCGAATGGTTATGGAGAAACACCTTTGCCCCTATGGGCTGAAATCGAAAGACCTGCTTGAGCGCGAAGGTTTCGAAGTTGAGGATCATCATCTTACCACGCGCGAAGAAACCGACGCTTTTATGGAAGAGTACAGCGTCGAGACCACACCGCAGGCCTTCATTAATGGAGAACGGATTGGCGGGTACGACGCGTTGCGGAAGCATTTTGGTCAGGAGGTACGAAGAGAGGACGAGACCACCTATCAACCGGTCATCGCGATCTTCGCGGTCGCGTTTCTGATGGCCCTCGGGCTCAGTTGGGCCTTCTTCGGGTCGATCTTCACAATCCGGGCCTTTGAATGGTTCATTGCGATCTCGATGTGTTTCCTCGCGGTACAGAAATTGAAGGACGTCGAAGGGTTCTCAACGATGTTCCTGAACTATGATTTGCTAGCGCAGCGATGGGTGCGCTATGGCTATATCTATCCATTTGGCGAGGCGCTGGCCGGCGTTCTCATGGTTGCCGGCGCGCTGGTTTGGATTAGCGCACCGGTCGCGCTTTTCATCGGGACCATTGGCGCTGTTTCGGTGTTCAAAGCAGTCTATATCGATAAGCGAGAGCTGAAATGCGCCTGCGTGGGGGGTGGCTCCAATGTGCCGCTTGGCTTCGTCTCGCTGACCGAAAACCTGATGATGATCTTTATGGGGCTGTGGATGCCTGCGCGCGCACTTGGATGGATTTGACCTGGAGAGGCTGAGTATGAGGAATCTCGCGTTTGCGGCAGTGTTCGCGTTCCAGCCCGCTGTTGCCCTCGCATCTGAGGCCGTGACATTTGACGGGAGCTGGAAAGAGCAGGGGTTCCTGCGTCTCTTTTCCAACGACTACATTCAGCGTGGACGGCAGCTGGATGTGATCTCTGATGGCACGGTTTCGCTGTTGTGGCGCCCCGTCGGGCAATCTCATCGTTCGGCGGAAACCGCCAGCTGGGCGTGGCGTGTGCGGGAAGGTGTCTCCGCGACGGATCTCACGATCAAAGGCGGGGATGATCGAAACTTGTCGGTCTATTTTGTCTTCCTGGATCCAGACCGCGCCGACGCTCTCGCCAATGGAAGCGCCCGGCGGATCTTGCGGGAAGAGTCCGCGCGGGCCCTGATCTACGTGTGGGGTGGCGCGCATGAGTTGGGGTCTATCTTGCCCAGCCCGTACTCGCCACGGTTGCGCACAAAGGTCCTGCGAACTAGCGATGCGGGCGAACATTGGGAAAGTGTCGATCTGGCGAGAGATTTCCGAACCGCATTCGGCGAGAACCCAGGCACGCTGGTCGGACTGGCCATTTCTGCCGATAGCGACGACACGGACGGAAGAATTGTCGCCTCGGTTGCGGACCTCGTACTGGAATAGCTTCCTCAATCGCGTGCGACGTTTCTTGCCGAGGCACGATTGAGCGCTTCGAGCACGAGTGTCTGGCTCAGGACTTCCGGCAGAGAGATGCCCGACGGGGCTTCTGGCCCGAACACGATGTTGAACGGAATGCCGTACCGGCCATGGCGTTCCAGGAATCGCGCGATCTCGTCGTCTGGTCTCGTCCAGTCGGCTTGCATCGCGATAACCGTCTCGTCGCTTAGTCGGTCAGCGACAGAATCCCGATCCAGAACCAACGTCTTGTTAGCCTTGCAAGTGAGGCACCAATCAGCCGTAACATCCACAAAAACCGTGTGGCCCTCCGATACGTGTCGAGCGATGTCCTGCGGAACAAATGCCTGCCAATATGTGGTCCCCATTGAAACCTCGGATCGCTGTTGCGAGGAAAACAACCCGACGCCGACGAGCGGTATTGCAAGGCTGGCGGCCAGCAAAATGCGCCGAATTGACATGGGTGACCATTCTGTCATGGCCAGAAGGATAAGCACGCAGGCGGAGGCGGCCACCAGCACCGCCGCGCGCCACCCAGCGACACCAACGAGAACGAAAAGAAGCCAGGCGGCAGTCGCGAGCAAGAGAACACCGAGCAACATCCTGACAAACAGCATCCAGCGTCCGGGACGTGGTAAACGTTCGATCAGTGCAGGGCGCGCAGCGATCAGAACATAAGGCGAAGCCAGGCCGATACCGAGTGCCGTGAAGACGACGAGCACGTCAATCGCGTTGCCGGCCAGAGCGAATGTAATTGCCGTCCCGAGAAACGGAGCCGAGCATGGCGTAGCAAGAATTGCTGCAAGCAAGCCGGTCCCGAAATCGGCAGCATATCCGGCGCGATCGCTCCCCGCACCGAGGCGGTCCTGAATGCCCACTGGCAAGGCGATCTCGAACAGGCCGAACAGGTTTGCGGCGAACGCGGCGACCACGATGAACATCAGAGCGACAAAAATGGGGTTCTGAAACTGGATACCCCAGCCCACCGAGACACCGATCCATTTGAGAACGAGAACAAGCACCGCGAGCATCCAAACGAATGTCAGAACGCCAAAAGCTGAAAACAGAAAGCCATTGCGGATCACGCGCCGGGACTGCTCCGACGCCTTCAGCACCGAGGCGAGCTTGATCGACAAGACGGGAAGAACGCAGGGCATTACGTTGAGGATCAGCCCTCCGAGGAAAGCTATCGCTGCAATCAAGACCAACTGAAGCGCGCCGTTCCCAGACGCCTCACGGGTATATGGCGGGGCAGGGATGTCCGCACTCAACAGCACGGGAGCCGTGACCGCTCGACCAATGTCCGTGACGGTCACGATGGGCGCTGCATGATCGTCCGACCACGCATTCAGGGGAACCCGTGCCCAAAGCTCTAATCGGTCACGGCTGAGCCGGACATCCGGTTTGCCGAAAGTCACAAGCGGTCCGAACTCGGGAAAGACATCGACCGTCTGAAACGGTTGGCTGCTCTGCGCGGTCACAAATAGTGAGGTGGTCTTTGCATCCAGGGCGACTGTATCGATCTCGATATCGCTTTCTTCTGGCGCGTCCGGCACCTGAGAAACGAAAGCTGCGATCGCGTTGGCGGACGCCCGATCAATACCTGTGCCACGGGGCAGGTCCAAAGCGAGTTCGAAGGTGTGCGGCACGCAGACGTTGGAACACGTCAGAAGCGCCACACGGGCGCGCAACTCTAAAGGCTCGCCTCGGTCTTCCAGCATCACCCGGATTGGCAGGACCACTTCGCCGGAATACCCGAAATTCTCGATGCCGAAGGCTTCAAACCGATCCGGTGCGGGCCAGAGGATTTCCGCTGAAGCAAGATTGGATGAGCCCGCCCAGTCGATTTCCGGAGCCAGCCCGACTTCACCAGGCGTTCGCCAATACCCTTTCCAACCGTCACCATATTCAAGGACCAACCCAAGGGAGACAGAGACAGCGTCCGGGGCGACACCGTCTTCAGCCGAAGCAAGTCGAGCGTTGACCGCCGGGTTCGAAAAGATGTTCGACTCCGCGGCACGAGCCCCCTCGGGAAGGGTGAGAGCAAGAAAAGAGACGACAAGCGCTAGGATGCACAAAGAAAACCGGGAAGCTCTGGCGCGCGTCCCCATTCAATGTAGCGCTTCAGGGAGCGCAGCGAGAGCGGTCTCAAGATCGGTTATCGGCAAGCCGCGCGCGATCCATCCAGGGCCGCGGCGAGACCCAAGCATGCCTTCCGAGACGTCGATAAAGCCCGGGTATCCGGCGCGCTTGAGGGCCGCGAGCAGCCGCGCGCTGCGACCCCCAGTGGCACAAATCAGAGCGACGGGTTTTTCAGCAGAAAGATCGCGGGCCGCAAATAGCCGTTGCTCGAAACCTCGCTCGTGCATGCTGATAGGCCATGCACCCTTCGCCAGCCCGGTCTCGGTCCATTCTGCGCGTGTACGCACATCGATCAGGGAAATGGCATCGTCTTCAAGAGCGTCAGCAACCTCCTGAGCCGACCAGATGTCGCTGGTCACCGCCCGCGCAAGAC
>JABDNC010000112.1 GCA_013001165.1 Erythrobacter sp. | reverse complement strand
GCATATTGCCCGCAAGAGCCCGCACCGTCAGGCCCTTCACGTCCTTGTGCTCGATGAAGAACCAGCCGAAGGTCGGGCCTTCCCAACCCCGGCCGACTTCGTAGCGGCGCGAATAGCCGGCGGGATTGAAGGTGTTGATCCCGTTGCCCACGGCCCAGTCGCTGTCCGGGATGTCATACCGGAAGTTGACTTCGAGCCGGTCGATAAGGTCATTCGAGAACACGCGGTCCTCACCCGTGAAGGCGTCTGTCACGCTCATCCAGCGCTTCACGCCGTTGAAATCCAGCCGTGCCCCTTGCCAGCCGATCGGGTCCAGGTTGATCGTGCCGGTCAGTTCGAGATGCGTCCTTGTGGCATCGCCGATATTGCCCCGCGCCTCGCCGCCATCTGCCAGCGGGAACCAGTCGATGAAATCTTCGAAGAAGGCTTGTTTGGCTTCGAACTTGAGCGAACCCCATGCGCCGAGGCCCTTGTTGATTTCGAGGTCGAATTCCCAGCTCTGCGGCGGGACGAGCGAATTGTTGCCGCCGTTCTGGTTGTCGTCGTTGAGGTTCACGCTGCCAAGGAAGGCGCCGAAGGAAAGCTGGCCCACACGGCGGGCTGCGGTGAGCGAAGCGTCGAAATCGTCTGCGGGCTTCCAGCTGACCGCGACCGATCCCTTGGGGCGCCGGAACGTGCGCGAGTTGGCGGCCGAACCGGTTTGCTCGATCTTCGAATATTCCCCGCCGCCGGTCGCCTGGAGCGAGAGCGTGTCGGAAATCTGTTTCGAAAAGCTCAGGATCGCTTCATAACGGTCTTCGGTCACGCCGCCATTGCCGGCCGGAAAGGCGATCCGTTCGAACTGGCCGCTATCGTCGAGCAGGAACAGTTTCGAGCGGCGACCGAGCCGGTTGAACGCTGACTCTGCAGACAATTGCCAGTCGGCGGACCACATGTTCCAGCCATATTCAAAGCGGGCGATCCGCTCGCCTTCTGCGTCGGTCCGCTCGAAGCGCGATCCCGTCGGATCGCTGCCGTCGTCGAAAGTATCGATGAGCTCAGCTTCCCCGATGTCGCGTTCGAAGCGCTCCAGCCCGATCAGCTTGAGCTTGCCCGGTCCGAGAGGGAACTCCACGTCGCCGCCGATCTCGTATTCGGGGCCGCGCTCATGGTAGGTGGCTTCGCGAAAGCGCACCGGACCCACGGTCGGGAAGCCGGTTTCGGGCATGTCGCGAAACACGAAGTCCTCGCCATAGGACAGGTTGAGATTGGCAAAGGCCCCGCCGCCGAAATCATATGTGAAATTGGTCGCGAGCTTGGGATTGTCGTAGCCGCCCGAGAACTTGGTCTGCTGCTCTTCGATCAGCGAGCCGTCGGCCGCAGTGACGAGGATGGGGCCGTCCGCGCCGAAGCGATTGTTCTCGTTGGAAAGCGATACGGTGAAGTCGAGCGGGCCATCGCTGCCCGTGAGCGAAATTTCCCCGCCGAGATAGCGCGCTTCGGTATTGTGCGGGCGAAAGCCGGGATTGTAGCGGAACTGGCCCGACGCGCCCTTGCTCTCGTAAATCACATTGGCGACGAGGCCGGTAAGGCCGGGGATGTCGAGCGAATTGCCATCGACCAGCTCGATCCGGATGACATCGCCTGCAGGGATGCGTGCCAGCTGGTCGCGGATCGAATCCGACTTGCTGGAAAATCGCTCTCCATTGACGATGACGTTCTGGTTCGCCTGGCCAAGCCCGCGCTGGCCCTGGTCGTTGCCACCGGAGATCGAAAAGCCTGGCAGCCTGTCTACCATTTCGAGCGCGTTGCGCGGTGCGAATTGCTCGAAATAGGATGGTTCGAATACGCGCGCCCCTTCGGTTACGGGCTGCGATGGTGCGTTCGGGTCACCGCTCGAGGCATTGCTCGAGGACGGATCCTCATTGGCCCATGCGGGGGTAGCGACAGCGCATGCGAGGGCGATCATGCTGACGGTGAAATACTGGCTGCGGGCCATAAGCTCTCCTGCGATCCGAGCTTTCGCCTACATCTGTAGACGTAAGGCGGTATCGACCTTCGACCGGCAGCATTGAAGCAACGACGAACGACTACACTTGTCGACGAACGTCGAGTTTGGTGGCGTATCGAAACCCAAACGCGCTCGACATCGCCATTCGCAAGAGATTGTTAAAGTACTGGAATCTTGATGGTTTAAGGGCGGGCCGAGGGCACGTGCGCCTAGAAACTGCCCGCGACGCTGAACCGGAAAATCGGACCCAGCCGCTCGTCCTGCTCCTCGCTGAAGAGGATCAGACCGTCGTTTCGCGAGCCGTCGAAAACGGTGCGGTCGAAATATCTCCGCCCGCCGAGCAGGTTGGCAGCGGTCAGGTTCACGGTCAGGCCGAACACGTCCTTGTGCTCGATGAAGACGTCGGCAAAAACCGGGCCTTCATAATCGCGAGAGACTTCGGAGAAGCGGAAGCTGGGACGGATGCGATTGTAGTTGAGGCTGGCGCCCCATGCGAAATCGGTGCCGAGCACGTCGTGGCGCAGGTCGACTTCTACCTCGCGGTCCGCACGGCCTGAGAAATCGCGCAAAGTCCCGGTCAACGAGTCGAGCACCTCGCCTTCCTCGTATTCCAGTCTCAGATCTAGCTGCGCACCCTTCCAGCCCAAATGGGCAAGGCGCAGGGTGGTTGTCCATTCGAGCTCTGTGCGACGTGCCTTGTCGATATTGCCGCGCGCCTCGCCGCCGCCGGCGAGCGGGACGAGGTCAGTATAGTCCTCGATCCAGCGCTGCTCTGCCACGAAGGTGGTCGACCCCCATTCGCCCAGCGTCTTGGCAATTTCGAGCGTGACTTCCCAGGTTTGCGAAGGGACCAGCTCGTTATTGCCGGCGTTCTCGTTATCCTGTTCCAGCGTCACGCTGGCGAGAAAGTCCTCGAAATCAAGCTGGCCGACGCGGCGCTCGAGCGCGAGCGAGATGTCGAGCCCGTCCTCCGGCTGCCAGGCCAGCGATGCGGAACCCTTGGGGCGGCGGAAGCTGCGCGAATTGGCTGCCGATCCGGTCTGCCGGATCTTGGAATATTCGCCGCCCACGGATGCCTGCAGTGCGAGCCTCGAGGTCAGTTGGCGGCTGTAGCTCAGGATCGCCTCGTAGCGATCTTCGGTGACACCACCCGTTCCTTCGGGGAAGGGTATCTCGACGAACTCGCCGTCCGCATCGAGTTCGAACAGGCTGCTGATCCGTTCCAGCCGATTGAAGGCAGCTTCGCCCGCAAGCTGGAATTCTCCGCCGAGCATCGGCCAGTTGTATTCGAAACGGCCGATCCGCTCGCCATCGCCGCCGCCTACTGCAAAACGGCTGCCGGTCGCCAGCGTGCCATCGCGCGGCGTGTCGATAATGGTGGAGGAAGCCACTTCCTCGTCCCATGCCTCCAGACCGATAAGCTTCATCTGGCCGGGGCCGAGCGGGAAGCTGAAATCGCCGGAGATCTCGTATTCGGGGGAGCCGCCGTCGCGCGCGTTGAAGCGATCGACCACGGTGCCGTCTGCAAAGGTGCGGGTTTCGCTGCGGAGGCGGTCGAAGAAGCTGCGGGCGAAATAGCCGTTGAGGTTAGCCGTCGTGCCGCCTCCGAAATCGTAGCTCAGCGCGCCACTGACGCGCGGCTCGTCGAAAGCGCCGACAAAGATCGTGTCTTCGCGCAAAATCTGTGCGCCGCCGGCATCGCGGAAGATGGTGGGGCCGGTCGCGCCGAAGCGGTTGTTGTTGTTCTCGAGAGCGAAGGTATAGCCGAGCGCGCCGCTGGTTCCCGACATGGATATCTCGCCGCCATACCATTCGGGATCGACCTCGGTCGTGCGCACAGCGCCTTCCCAGAGGAACTGCCCCGACAATCCGCCCGAGCGCACCACGACATTCGCCACCAGCCCCACCAGCCCGGGGATGTCGAGGGCGGTCCCGTCGAGCAGTTCGATCCGCACGACCTTGCCTGCCGGAATGCGGCGTAACTGGTCCCGCACGCTGTCGGACTTGGAGGTCAGGCGCGAACCGTTGACGAGGACGTTCTCATTTGCCTGTCCGAAACCGCGGCCACCACCGCCACCGCCTCCGGAAATCTGGAAACCGGGGAGGCGGTCGACCATGTCCAGCGCATTGCGCGGGGCGAACTGTTCGAAATAGGAAGGCTCGAAAGTGCGGCCATCCATGGTTGCCGAGGGCTTCTCATTGCCCTCTTCATCGGTCCTGACATTGCCCGATATCTGGCCGTCGCTATCATCCTTCGCATGCGCGTGCACAGGAGCAGCCAGCGCCAGCGCGGCGCAAGAGGCGACGGGGGCTGCTAGAAGCAGCAGTCTGGCAGGGCTTGTAGCGATGATTTGCGAGTCCTCTTGAGCTTCGCCCTTGTGCTTGCCGTGAAGGATGTGAAGATCGGTTCGACAGATGCAGTTCTGGAACCGATGAATGGCAGTCCGGCTTCGCTGCGATAACCGCCTTGCAAGGCATGTGTTCCGCATCCTTGGGCAAAGTGATGCTTAACCCCCTTGAACATCGCGCTGCCTATAGCGACATAGGCGCACGATATTTTCACGGAAGGATTTTCATGATCGACCTGTTCGGAAGCGACGCACACGGCAGCCAGGGCCAGTTTGACCGCGATCCCCTCACCGGGGCGCTTGTGCCGACGGTGGTCGAGCAGTCGAGCCGCGGCGAACGCGCGTTCGATATCTTTAGCCGCCTGCTGCGCGAACGCATCGTCTTCGTCACCGGCCAGGTCGAAGACACCATGGCTTCGCTGATCGTGGCACAGCTGCTGTTCCTCGAAAGCGAAAACCCCTCCAAGCCCATCAGCATGTACATCAACTCGCCCGGCGGCGTGGTGACGGCCGGCATGGCGATCCACGACACCATGCAGTACATCAAGCCGCGCGTTTCGACCGTCTGCATCGGCCAGGCGGCCTCGATGGGCAGCTTCCTGCTGGCCGCCGGCGAACCGGGCATGCGCATCGCGCTCCCGAACGCCCGCATCATGGTCCACCAGCCCTCGGGCGGTGCGCGCGGTATGGCGTCGGACATCGAAATCCAGGCGCGCGAGATTCTTCGTATTCGCAAGCGCATGAACGATCTTTACGTCCAGTACACCGGAAAGAGCCTCGAAGAGATCGAAAAGGCGATGGATCGCGACACCTTCCTCGAAGCGGAAGAAGCGATGAAGTTCGGCCTCGTGGACAAGGTGTTTGAAGCCCGTCCGGAAACCGAAAGCGACGACGAACCGACCAAGGACGCCGACAAGGGTTCGGGCGGCGCGCCCGAATAATCCAGTCAAATCAGCGTCCCATGACGGGACTGTTGCATTAATGTCCTAGGAATTCGGCAACCCTGCGCCTTCAGCTTATGGCAAGGGGTTGCTGGTAGGTACATATTGACCGAATCCCGCACCGGCCTAGAGTCGGCGAATCCCTGTATTCAAGGGCTGGCGGGGGCAGAGCAGGAAATGACCAAGTTGAGCGGAACCGATAACAAGTCCACGCTGTACTGCAGCTTTTGCGGCAAATCGCAGCACGAGGTGCGCAAGCTTATTGCTGGCCCGACCGTGTTCATCTGCGACGAATGCGTGGAATTGTGCAACGACATCATTCGGGAAGAAACGAAGGCCGGTATCTCGGGCCGCAAGGACGGCGACGTGCCGACTCCTTCGGAAATCTTCGAAACGCTGAATGACTATGTGATCGGCCAGGACCGCGCCAAGCGCGTCCTCTCGGTCGCGGTGCACAACCACTACAAGCGCCTCAAGCACGGCGGCAAGGCTGGCGACGTCGAGCTCGCCAAGTCGAATATCCTGCTCGTCGGCCCGACCGGCTGCGGCAAGACGCTGCTGGCACAGACGCTGGCGCGCACCTTCGACGTGCCCTTCACCATGGCCGACGCCACCACGCTGACCGAAGCCGGTTACGTTGGCGAGGACGTGGAGAACATCATTTTGAAGCTGCTCCAGGCTTCCGACTATAATGTCGAAAAGGCGCAGCACGGCATCGTCTACATCGACGAAATCGACAAGATCACCCGCAAGGCGGAAAACCCCTCGATCACGCGCGACGTGTCGGGCGAGGGCGTGCAGCAGGCACTGCTCAAGCTGATGGAAGGCACCACCGCTTCTGTCCCGCCGCAGGGTGGCCGCAAGCATCCGCAGCAGGAGTTCCTGCAGGTCGACACCACCAACATCCTGTTCATCTGTGGCGGTGCATTCGCGGGTCTTGAAAAGATCATCGCCGATCGCCTGCAGAAACGTTCGATCGGCTTCGGCGCGCATGTCGCCGATCCCGACAAGCGCCGCATCGGCGAACTGCTCGAAAAGGGTGAGCCGGAAGATCTGCTGAAGTTCGGCCTGATCCCCGAATTCGTCGGCCGGCTGCCTGTGATCGCCACGCTGCGCGACCTCGACGTGGATGCGCTGATCACGATCCTGACCGAACCGAAGAACGCGCTGTGCAAGCAGTACGCTAAGCTGTTCGAGCTGGAGAACGTGGAACTGACCTTCAAGCCGGACGCGCTCAAGAAGATCGCCGAGAAGGCCATCGCCCGCAAGACGGGGGCCCGCGGCCTGCGCTCGATCGTCGAAGGCATCCTGCTCGACACGATGTTCGACCTGCCCGACATGGACGGGGTCACGGAAATCGTGATCGATGCCGATGTCGTCGAAGGCAAGAAGGACCCGATCCAGGTTCACGGCGGAAAGAAGAAGAAGGAAGAGGCCGCCTAAGCCTCTCACACGCTAAGAAAAACATGACGGCGCCCGCTTCCAGATCGAAGCGGGCGTCGTTTTGTTACAGCCTTCGAAAACTGGTCATATGGCAGTCACATCGCGCAGCCATCACCCCATAAACATTGGGGCTGAAGGACTTCGCGAGTGAGCGCAACGACCATTTTGATGACCGGAGATGACGGGGATGTCTTCGGCGATTTCGATCACGGCGATATGCAATACGTGTTCGGACGCCTTACGCCCGCCGGGCCGGGAAGGCTGATCGAGGGGCCGATCTGCGCCTTTATCGATTGGGTGCTTCCCGACATGTCCGGG
>JABDNC010000095.1 GCA_013001165.1 Erythrobacter sp. | reverse complement strand
ACCTTGATCTCGCCGCCGCTGGTCGGGTGTTCGCCCAGCGTCTTGATCGGTTCTGCCTTGCCGCGTCCGCCGCCCTTGCGATTGGCGGCCTGCGCGAGGATGTCGACCGCGCGGTTCATGCCGACTTCGAACACTTCGCGGGTGTTCTGCAGCTTTCCGTATTTGCCATCATGGCGCAGGTAGGGACCATAGCGCCCGATGGCGGCCTCGATTTCCTTGCCCGTTTCCGGATGCGCACCCACGATGCGCGGCAGGCTGAGCAGCTTCAGCGCCCATTCGAGGTCGAAATCATCGAGGTCCTTGGGGATGCTCGCGCGCTTGGCGTCCTTGCCCTCGCCCAGCTGGATGTAGGGACCGAAGCGCCCAGTCTTGCGCTCGACCGGCAGGCCCGTTTCCGGATCCTCGCCCATCACGCCGTCATTCGCGCCATCATCACCCTCGCTGCCCGGCTTGGCGAACTGGCGGGTGAACTTGCATTCGGGATAGTTGGCGCAGGCAACGAAAGCACCGAAGCGTCCGCCGCGTAGCGCAAGGCGGCCACCTTCGCGGCCTTCGGTTTCGCATAGCGGACAATGGCGCGGGTCCTTGCCGTCGGCGCGCGCGGGGAAAAGATAGTCGGACAGGAAGTCGTCCAGCACCTCGGTCACTTCCGAGGGCTTCTTCTCCATGATCTCTTCGGTCTTCGGCTTGAAGTCGCGCCAGAAGTCGGCGAGCAGCTTCTTCCACTCCTCGCGACCGTCCGAAACCGTATCGAGCTCATCCTCCATCCCGGCGGTGAAGTCGAAGGACACGTAACGTTCGAAAAAGCGCTCTAGAAATGCCGTGAGGAGACGCCCCGATTCCTCTGCAAAGAAACGGTTTTTCTCCATCCGGACGTAATCGCGATCGCGCAGCGTCTGGAGCGTCGAGGCATAGGTCGAGGGTCGGCCGATGCCGAGCTCTTCGAGCTTCTTCACCAGGCTCGCCTCGCTGAAACGCGGCGGCGGCTGGGTGAAGTGCTGGTTCGCCTCGACCGCCTTCTTCAGCGGGCTGTCACCCTTGTTGACGATCGGCAGCAGGCCGTCCTCGTCGTCTTCCGAAGGCTCGTCGCGGCCTTCCTGGTAGACGGCGAAATAGCCGGGGAATTTTACCACCTGGCCGGTCGCGCGCAGCTCGTGCTTGCCGGTGCCGTCACGCAGCGTGATCGTGGTGCGTTCGAGATTGGCAGAGGCCATCTGGCTCGCCATCGCGCGCTTGAAGATGAGGTCGTAGAGCTTGCCCTCGTCACCCGAGCTCACGCGGTCGCGGGTGAAATCGGTCGGGCGGATCGCCTCGTGTGCCTCCTGCGCGTTCTTGGCCTTGGTCGCGTAGAACCGCGGCTTGTCGGGCAAGTAATAGGCGTCGTAGCGGTTCGCGATGGCCTTGCGGCAGGCGTCGATCGCGCTCGAATCCATCTGCACGCCGTCGGTACGCATATAGGTGATCGCGCCGGCCTCGTAGAGCGACTGCGCAAGCCGCATCGTGTGGCTGGCCGAGAAACCCAGCTTGCGCGCAGCTTCCTGCTGCAGCGTCGAGGTGGTGAACGGCGGAGCGGGGCTGCGCTTGAGCGGCTTGGTCTCGATTTCTTCGACCGTGAAGCGGGAATCCTCGACCGCCTTCTTGGCGGCCTTGGCGCTGCCCTCGTCACCCAGCGTTAGCTTCTGCAGCTTCTTGCCGTCGAACTTGACCAGCCGCGCGTCGAACTCGGTTCCGTCCTGCTCGAGCTTGGCGAGGACCGACCAGTATTCGTCCGCCTTGAAATGCTCGATCTCGATTTCACGGTCGACGATCAGGCGCAGCGCGACCGACTGCACACGGCCTGCACTCTTCGCGCCCGGAAGGCGACGCCACAGCACGGGCGAGAGCGTGAAGCCATAAAGATAATCGAGCGCGCGGCGGGCGAGATAGGCATCGATCAGCGGCTGATCGAGCTCTCGCGGCGACTTCATCGCCTCTGTCACCGCGGCCTTGGTGATTGCGTTGAAAGTTACGCGATCGACCTTCTCGGGCAGTGCCTTGCGCTTGGCGAGCAGTTCGCGGACGTGCCAGCTGATCGCTTCGCCTTCGCGATCGGGGTCGGTCGCGAGGACCAGTCGGTCGGCCTTCTTGGCCGCGTCGCTGATTTCCTTGAAGCGCTTCTGCTTGTCGCGATAGAGCTCCCAGTCCATCGCGAAATCCTCGTCCGGGCGCACGCTGCCATCCTTGGGCGGCAGGTCGCGGACGTGACCGTAGGAAGCCAGGACCTTGAAGTCCTTGCCGAGGTATTTTTCGATGGTTCTGGCTTTAGCCGGGGACTCTACGATAACGAGATTGCTGGCCATAATCTGCTACGGTCCGGGCTGCTGCTGGAGGTGGAATCGCCGTCTAGTGAAAGACGGCTGGCTGGTCCGCGAATACGATATCTTCGTAGTGCATCAGGACGTTTTCGTCCTGTTCGTCCGAGCTGTTGAACAACACCATCATGACGATCCATTTCAATTCTTCGACGTCGACCTCGGCATCGGCTTCCAGCGCCATGACCCGGTTGATGACCATTTCGCGCAGGCGCGAGGTCAGTACGCCGGATTGTTCGAGGAACATCAGGAAACCCTGGGCGTTGTAGGCGAGCCGAGCGCTTTCTTCGGGCGCGAGTACGCGAACGGCGTTGGCGGACTGGTCGGTGACCGCCGAGTCATCGTCGTCGGCAAGCCCGTCGAGCCAGGCGAAGGCCTTGTCGATCTCGATCGGTTCGAAGCCGGCGGCGCGCAAATCTGCGTCGATGCCGTCGCGATCTTCCGGCAGGTTTTCGTCCTGGTCTGCGTAACTCGAAAATATATACATCAAAACGTCGATCACGCCTTCTTTCATGAATACCTCGTGTGAATCCTGACGAAGTAGCCGCCAGG
>JABDNC010000069.1 GCA_013001165.1 Erythrobacter sp. | reverse complement strand
ATTCTCCGGCGGCCCTTTCTGTGTGCTGCGGGGCAGCTTAGCCCTGGCGTTCGCCAGTCAGCGCCATGTCGCCGAATGCGCCTGCATTGACGGTACCGGTCAGCTGGTCGCCGTCGACGGTCGCCTTGCAGTTGAGCGTCATCGGCATCGGGACGGTCATGTCCATCGCCCAGATCAGTTCGTTGCCGTCGATCTTGCCGTCCTTGACGTCCATCGAGCCCATGCCACCGGCCATCGAACCGGTGAAAGTGTTGCCATCGTCACCCGGAACGACAGTGAAGGTGCCCTTCTGGTCGCCCATCGGGCTCTTGACGACGGTGTCATAGGTTCCTGCTACGGACATGCGTATTCTCCTTTTGGGTGCGGTCGCTCAGCTGAGTGGACCGCGCAAACTCTGCGGGCTTGTTTACACGTGTGTCAGTTAGGTTCAACTGCAAAGCCCATGGGTAAAAAAGGGGCGGGAACCGCTCTGTGTTCCCGCCCCTCGATTATTCCCGGTTATGCCGTGCTTACTCGTCGGCGGGAAGCTCGCGAACCTCGATCGGCAGGCCGAGCGGTTCGAGCTGTTCCATCACCTGTTCGGCATCGCCGACTACCAGCCAGATGAAGTTGTCCTCGCTCAGCGCGGCACGTGCGGCAGCATCGAGGCTGGCCGTGGTCTGGCCCTGGTACTTCTCGACCAGAGTTTCGTAATAGTCGTCGGGACGGCCATAGAGCGCATTGTTCTGCAGCGCGCCTAGTACCGAGCCCGAGGTTTCGAAACGACCGGGCAGTTCGCCTACTTCCGATGCGACATTGCGGGCCAACTCCTCATCGGTCACGCCGCGGGTGGTCAGGAACTCGGAGATTTCCCGGCGCACTTCGGCGAGACTGTCTCCGGTCCGGTCGGCCTGGACGCCGCCGGCGGTGAAGTAGACCACGGCGTTCTCGAAGGTCTGCGCACCGCCGCGATAGCCGTAGCTCCAGCCCTTTGTCTCGCGCAGGTTCATGTTGAGACGCGCGAGGAAGTTACCGCCCAGCGAGTTGTTCGCATTGGTGAAGTCGATGTAGTTTTCGTCGCGCGCATCGAGCGGCGTGAGCTGCGCGCCCACGATGTAGCTCTGCGGCGAGTTCGGACGGTTGTAGAGGATGATGCGGTTGCCCTGCGTGGCCTGGCCGGCTGCAGCGAAAGCCTTGGTGCCTTTCTCTGCAGCCGGAGCATTCCAGTCACCGAACACCGCGTTCAGCGAGGCAACGACCTCGGCCAGCGGCTTGTCCGAGACGACGAAAACTTCGCCATTGTCCGGACGGATCCAGCGATCCTTGAAGGCGCTGAGGTCGGCGCGGGTGATCGCGCTGACGCTTTCGACCGTGCTCGTCCCGCCATAGGGATTGGCCTCGCCGAAGATCTCTGCAGGCATCGCGTTGAAGGCGATGCCGTTGGGCGACTTCATCTGCTGGCGGATGCCGGTGATCGTCTGCGTGCGGACACGCTCCAGATCGGCCTCGTTGAAGGCCGGGTTGCGGATGATGTCGCTCATCAGTTCGAGCGAGGGGGTCAGGTTCGAAGACAGCGCCGACAGGGTGAAGGTCGAACGGTCGCTGCCGCCGCCCGTCGAGATCGTGAGGCCGAGGCGTTCACGCTCTTCGGCGATTTCCTGGCTGGTCATATCAGCCGTGCCTTCGTCGAAGAGGTTCATCGTGAGGTCTTCGAGGCCGCGCATTCCGACCGGGTCGGCTGCGCTGCCAGCATTGAACGACATGGTGACATAGGTCGCCGGAACCGCGTCGCGCTTGGCGTAGGTCACCTGCATGCCGTTGGCGAGCGTGGCACGTTCGACATCGGGGAAGTCGAGCGAGGCGATCGTGTCGATCGGCGGTGCGGGGCGCACCGTGGTGACGGTGAGTTCTTCCGCATCGCGGTTGCGTTCGCTGGCGTTCTCGTCTTCGGCAGCGACCGAGGCAGCTTCCTCGTAGCTGTCGTCACGCTCACCCGGTTCGAGGACGAGGGTGAAGGCGGGACGGGTCATCCAGCGCTGCATGGCGGTCTTGACGTCTTCCGGCGTCAGCGTCGCGAGCGTGTCGAACTGGCTCTTGTAGAAACCGGGATCGCCCGCGAGCACCTCGCCGCGAGCCAGCGTCACCGCCTTGCCGCCGAAGCCGCCGACCTGTTCGAGGCCGCGAATGGTGCCGGCCAGATCGCTGGTGGCAGCGCGGCGGACTTCGTCAGCCGTCGGGCCTTCCGCGATGTATTCTGCGATCAGTTCGTCAAGGCGCGCCTCGAGCGTTTCAAGCTCCACGCCCGGCTTTAGCGTAGCGTTCACAAGCAGGATGCCGACGCGCTGGAAATCGAAATTGCCTGCGCCGACCGAGACGGCCAGTTGCTCGTCGCGCACCAGGATTTCGTCGAGGCGGCTCGAAGCGAGGCCGCCGAAGACGCTGGCGCCGACGTTGAGCGCGGTCAGTTCTTCACTCGTGATGCCGGGCACGGCCCAGTACTTGGTGATGGTGGTCGCTGCGACATTGTCACGCATGACGCTGCGCTTGTCTTCGGTAAGGACCGGGATTGCAGCTTCGGCGGGATTGTTCACCGGACCGCGATTGATCGGGCCGAACCACTTCTCCATCAGCGGCTTGGCTTCGGCGGCCGAGATGTCGCCTGCCAGCACGACCGTGGCGTTGTTGGGGCCATACTTGTCGCGGAACCAGCTGCGCACATCGTCCATCGACGCGCTGTCGAGATCGGCCATCGAACCGATCACCGAGTGGCCATAAGGATGGCCTTCGGGGAACATGTTTTCGAGGATTTCATAGAAGACGAGGCCGCCGGGCTGATTGTCGCCCTGACGCTTTTCGTTCTGCACGACACCGCGCTGGTTATCGAGCTTCTCCTGCGTGACTGCGCCAAGCAGGTAGCCCATACGGTCGCTTTCGAGCCACAGCGCGCGTTCGAGCGCGGGGCGGGGCACGGTCTGGAAGTAGTTGGTGCGGTCGAAATTGGTCGTACCGTTGTAATCGGTCGCGCCCATTTCCTGCAGGTACTGGAAGTAGTCGTTCGGTGCGTTTTCCGATCCGTTGAACATCAGGTGCTCGAACAGGTGGGCAAAGCCGGTCTTGCCTTCCGGCTCGTCCTTCGAACCGACATTGTACCATACAGCGACGCCGACGATCGGGGCCTTGCGGTCTTCATGGACGATCACGTCGAGGCCATTGGCCAGCGTGAACTTCTCGTAAGGAATGGCGACTTGGTCGACCAGCGTGGTCAGGCTCTCGGTCTCTGCAACCTGCTCCGTCGCGACCGAGGCGCTGGAAACCGGCTCGGAAGAATAGGACGAACATGCCGATACGGCGAGGGCAATAATACTGGTCGAAATTAGGCGCTTCATGTGGCTCTCCCCAGAGAAATAGACGGGCTGCTTAGGCAATTACGGATTGTGCGTCACCTGTTTCCGGCTGACGGCATTGGCGAGGACATCCTCACGCCAGAAATAGACCGGCTTCAAGCGGTGCTGGACGAACAGCTCCATCTGGTCTGCGTAATGCGGCGATTCAGGCCGTGTAGTCGCAGCGCCATATGGCTGGATCGATTGCGATGTGACACGTTCGCCCGGCATCCATTCCACCCATTGGATGAAACTGTCGCCGTGGCGCACGGCAAGGCGTCCGTCCTCGTTCACGTCCCAGAGCGTGGAGGCGCGCAGGGTGTCCGACCCGCCGTCGAGCGGAAGGTCGATATCGCCCTGCCGCAGGCGGAGCAGTTCGCTCATTGGCGGATCGATCCGACCGAAATGCGTCTGCAGGTGCGCGACATGCGTTTCGAGCTCAGCGCGGACGTCGGGCCATTCCTTGTTCTGGTAGGACGAGGACATGAACTCGCGGATCATCAGCAGGGCGAGCGCATCGGCGCGGCCTTCGCTATCGGCATCGAAGTCCCAGCCCATCAGCATGTCGCGTGCCTCGGCAAGCTCGCCATCGTCCGACAGGTCGAGCGCCTCGAGATCGCCCCACAGCCGCGCGACATAGCCTTCGCGGGCATAGCCGGTGTCGTATTTTATCCGCCTGAGCGCCTCGCGGTCGAGCAGTTCGCTTTCGCTCAGCAGCTTGAATGCGCGCCGCGAGCGGTTGGTCTG
>JABDNC010000029.1 GCA_013001165.1 Erythrobacter sp. | reverse complement strand
TTTGCTCGCGGCCAGCGCCGCAAGCTTCGATGTGGAAGCGGCAACACGCGCCTATCTGGACACATTGCAGGGTCCGGCGCGGGAAAAGTCCGACGCCTATTTCGAAGGCGGCTACTGGCTGATCCTGCGCTTCCGCATGGCCAAGGCGTTCCGCGATTTGGGCGAACGCTGGTTCAAGCGCCGCTTCGGCGTCACCTGGCTGACCGCGCTCCTCTATCTTATTGTCGGAGCCGTGCTTGCCCTGCCGTGGTCGGTCTACACCGGCTACTGGCGCGAAAAGCAGTACGACCTGCTCGACCTCGGCTTCGGGGCATGGTTCGGAGAGCAATTGATCGGCCTCGCAATAAGCCTCGTGATCGGGCCGATCATCGTGGCGATCATCTATGCCGTGATTGCCAAGGCTCCGCGAAGCTGGTGGCTGTGGGGAACGGGCGTAACCGGCGCGTTCCTCTTCGTGCTCGGAATGCTGGCTCCGGTCTTCCTGTCCCCGCTGTTCAACGAATATACCGAAATGGAAGAAGGCCCGCTGCGCGACCGCATCGTTGCGATGGCACAGGCGCACGACGTGCCTGCCGACAATATCTACGTGTTCGACCAGTCGAAGCAGCACAAGCGCATTTCGGCCAATGTCTCCGGCTTCGGACCCACGATCCGCATCTCGCTCAACGACAATTTGCTTGAGCGGACGAGCGAAGAGGAAATCGTCGCCGTCATGGGCCACGAGCTCGGGCATTATAAGCTCGGCCACGGGCTGACCCGCACGCTCATGATGCTCGCGGTCATCGGTCTCGGCCTGTTCCTCGTCAGCATGCTCGCGCCGAAGCTTATCGCGCGCAAAGGTGCGGACTGGGGCGTGAAAGATGTCGCGGACCCTGCGTCGATCCCGGTGCTAAGCCTGCTGCTGTCGATCTACTTCATGCTGGCGACGCCGCTGTTCAATAACATCACGCGGGTTCAGGAAAACGAGGCCGACGCTTTCGGTCTCGAAGCAGCACAAGAGCCGGACGGATTTGCTCGCGCGGCAATGCGCCTGTCGGAATACCGCAAGCTCGAGCCGGGCGATCTGGAGGAGTTCATCTTCTTCACGCACCCCTCGGGCGAAAACCGCGTGCGACGCTCGATGCAGTGGAAGGCCGACCATGTCGAAAATCCGCAGATCGAAACGCCGCCCAAAGGCTATCTCGACGCAGAATGACTCGCCTGCTGATATTCGGTCTCGGCTACACCGCCTCGCGCATCGCTGACGCCATGCGCGAGCGTGGCTGGCGGGTCGACGCGACGGGCAGTGCGGGGAACCTCGATTTCGGTGACCGTGAGAATGTCGCGCAAGCCCTCGACCAGGCGACGCACGTGCTTTCCTCGGTTCCGCCAGACCGCGAGAGCGGACTCGATCCGGTGCTGGGCACTTATCGCGAGATGATGGGCATCGCTTGGCACGGCTACCTGTCCTCGACAGGCGTCTACGGAGATGCTGCCGGCGCATGGGTGGACGAATGCTCGCCCACGGGCACCGGCCGGCGAAGCGCACGCAGCGAGGCCGATGCACTTTGGCTTGAGCTCGGCGCGCGCGTTTTCCGCCTGCCGGGAATCTACGGACCGGGCCGCAGCATTTTTGAGCGGTTGGAACAGGGCAAGGCGCATCGGATCGACATGCCGGGGCAGGTGTTCAGCCGCTGCCATGTCGACGACATCGCCGCCGGCGTGGTCGCCGCCCTTACCGGCGATGCGCCGGAAGGTGCCTACAACCTTTCCGACGATCTTCCGGCCAGCCAGAATTGCGTGGTCGAAGAGGCTTGCCGGATCTTGGGTGTCGAACCGCCAACGCTACAGACCATCGAGGAAGCAGACCTCTCGCCGATGGCGCGCGGTTTCTATGCGGAGAACCGCAGGGTCGCCAACGGCAAGGCTAAGCGCGTGCTTGGCTGGGAGCCGCGTTTTCCGACCTACCGCGAAGGTCTCGCGGCAATCAGGGCTCGGGCGTAGCGCGGCGCGGCGGCGGCGCGCTGCGACCGCGTAGCGCCACCACCATGCCGAGCAGCGTGATCGCGGCCCCGGCGGCGGGCAGCGGCCCCCAGACGAAACCCTCGAACAGCGTCGACAGGATCATTGCGACGATCGGCACGATAACCGAGCTGTAAGCGGCCTGTCCAGCCCCGACCTTGCGCACGAGGCCGTAATATAGCGGAAAGGTGATCACCGAACCGGCGAGGCCGAGATAAAGGATGCCGAGCGAATAGGCAGGCCGCGTGTCGAACTGCGGCGGCCCCTGTGTGGCAAGCGCGAAGCCGGCGTTCAGCACGACCCCGACGACCATCGACCATGCAAGCAGCGTCAGCAGCGGCTGGCGCTTGGCGCCTTCCATCGCCTGCACGATATTGGCGGCGGAAGCGGCAAGGATGCCGCCCACCGTAAGCGCGGCACCGGTCAGAACCTCGCCGAGCGTCGCAGGCGATGCGCGCCATTCCTGCGCGAACAGCATCGCCACGCCGACAGCCGCAATCGTCGACCCGAGCACGAACTCGCGCCGGATCGGCTGGCCGAGGACGAATTTGCCCAGGATCGCATTGGGGACGACCAGCAGTGCGAACATGACCGCCACCAAACCGGAAGTGATGAACTTCTCTGCATTGTAGACGAAGCTGAAATTCAGGCTGAACTGGAAGAGGCCGAGCGCAAGCGCCCAGCGCCAGCCTGCGCGCGGCAAGGCCAGCGGCTCTCCGCGCAGCTTCGCCAGTACGAACATGCCGAGCGCCGCAACAATGAAGCGCCAGGTGATCGACCAACTCGGAGGGACGGAGGAAATCTGGTCTCGGATAACCAGCCAGGTCCCGCCCCAGATCAGGCTGACCAGCAGGAAGGCGGCAAGGTTTCGTGGGCTCAGCAGGCTTTCGCCGCCCGGTGACGCGCTCATAGGTCCGCAATCGCTTTCGCAAGGGCGCGGGCGTCTTCCTCGCGCGTGTTCCATGCCGTGACGAAACGCGCTGCATCCGCGCCCCAGTCGTAAAATTCGAACCCGCGGGCGCGCAGGGCTTCGCGCTCTGCCGGGGTGCAGCGAACGAAGAGTTCGTTCGCCTCGACCGGATGCATCAGTCGTTCGCCACAAGCCGTGGCGATCTCGGCCGCAGCCGCATTAGCCGCGCGACCATTCGCGAGCCACACATCGCCATCGAGCATCGCGTGGATCTGCGCTGCGAGGTAGCGCCCCTTGCTTTGCAAATGTCCCGCGCGCTTGCGTCGATAGTGCGCCAAGTCGGCGAGAGCCGGATCGAAGAAGACGATCGCTTCGGCGCTCATGCTGCCGTTCTTGACGAAGCCGAAACTGAGCGCGTCGACCGGTCCCGCCACCTCTCCTGCGGGCAGGTCGAGGAAGGCGGCGGCATTGGCGAAGCGCGCACCGTCCATATGCAGGCCGAGGCCGCGTTCGTCGGCCAGCGCCTTGAGGTTAGCGACCTCATCGGGTCGATAGCTGCGCCCGTACTCGCTCGCCTGAGTGATCGAGATCGCATGCGGCTGCACCTGGTGGACATCGTCACGGATCGGATCGATCACCTGAAGGACGGAACTGCGATCGATCTTCGCGCCCTCCCCCTCGGCCAGCAACAGCTTTGCGCCGTGGAGGTAGAAACCGGGCGCGCCGCCCTCGTCCATCTCGATATGCGCCTCGCGGTGGCAGACCACGGACCCGTGCGGCTGCACCATCGTCGCAAGCGCGAGGCAATTGGCCGCAGTGCCGGTTGCCACCCAGAGACACTTCGATTCACGTCCGAACAGGGAGGACATCTTTTCATCGAGCGAAGCACTCAGGCCGTCGCCGTCATAGGGCGAATCAGGTGCATCGGCAGCGCGCATGGCGTCCCAGATCGCGGGGTGAACACTGGCGGCATTGTCGGACAGAAACTTCATGGGAACGCCTGTAGCGGGCGATGAGTTGGTTGCACAGCAAGGAAAGAAAACAACATGGGTACCGCAGAAATCGAAATAGAGCGCCACGATAGAGTGACGCATGGTGATTATATTGCGCAACTGCCGGATGTGGATGGGACGGCGAAATTAAGCTGGACCATGCGCGAAGGTGTCCGCCATGCCGAGCACACATTCGTCCCGCAGGCAGCGCGCGGTCGCAACATTGCCGCCAAGCTGGTGGAGGCACTCGTGAGCGATGCGCGCAGCCAAGGCTTCAAGATCGCCCCCGATTGCTCCTATGTCGAGCGCTATTTCGACCGGCACGAAGAGCTTGCCGACCTGCGCGCCTAGGAAGCGGGCGCACCCTTCGTTTCGAGCAGCTCCGAGAAGTCGGCGCTGGAGATGCTCCGACTGATCTCCTCGCGCCAGCGCCGCGCTTCGGCGAGCGGCATGCCGTGGATACGCAGCCGACCGCCAGCGAGACCAAAATGCAGGCTGGCATAGCCGCGCAGCCGCGCGAGAGGTCCCTGCCTGATATCGACAGACTGCAATTTGACGCGCGAGCCGATGGCAAGGCTCGGCGAAAACCAGCCGTGTTTCGAATAAATCTGCCGTTCTCCGAGCGCGCGGTAATCGTGTCGCCAGCGCCACCATTGTTCGGCCAGCGTGAACAGGAGACCAGCGGCAGGGGCGAGCCAGAACCAGGGACTGCCAACCGCCGCGACGACCGCTGTCACTGGAAGCAGGACGATTACCGCCAGCACCGTCTTGTCGATGCGGTATTCGGGCATCGCACGCTGCCAGGTCGTATCTCCAGGTGGCAAATCGAAGCCGGTCACTCCGACCACCGGCTGGATTTCCTCCATCTGGCCGAACGGCACGGCATCGTGGTTGGCCCCGCCGCTATCGCTGGCAAGACTGATAATCTTCAGCGAATGCCAGCCGAACAGGCGGCGCACGAAGCCGGTATTGAGGCGCAGCGCCTGCACTCGGTGCAGCGGCATGACGAGGTCGGTGCGCGTCAGCAGGCCGCGGCGGCGGCGCAGGCCCTTGGACGTCCGCTCGAGACGGAAGTCCCATTCGCGCAACGCCGTCCGCACCAGCCCGGTCGCAACGCCGAGAACCACCAGCATGGCCACGGCGATGACGATCCCGGCGACCTGTGCCAGCGGACCTAGGCCAGCCAGCCATTGTCCGGGTCCGGCAAGCCGCTGCTCCCATTCATCGAGGTCCCAAAGGTCGAACGGCAGGAGGAAATCGAACTGCTGCGCGAGGCCGCCGATCACCGCCACCACGGCGAGCGAAAATTCGAACAGGCCGAATGTGAAGACGCGCTTCGGGCCCATCGCAAAGATCGTGTCGACCTGTTTGGTGGCCCTTTCCGTGTCAGATTCGCTCGCCTCATCCTCCGCGCCTTCGCGCCGGTTGCGGATCAGTTCGCGCAGGCGCTCGCCCTCCCCTTCGGACAGGTAGGTGAGCGAGAGGTCGTCCTTGCCGCCAGCGCCGGTTTCGAACTTCACTTCGACCAGCCCGAACAGGCGCGGCAAGAGCTTCTGCTCAAGGCTCACGTCCTGGATGCGCTCGTAGGGGACCGATCGTGCGGCACGAGAGAGAACGCCACTCTCCACGCGTATATCGGTCGCGCCGGCGGTGTAGGTCAGCTTGGTCCACTGGAGGTAGGCGACCACCAGATTGAACAGGATAATTGCCGCAATGAATGGTGCCGCCCAGACGATCTTGCCGCCAAAATCGCCATCGTCGAAAATCGTCACCGCCGCGACGCCGAGCGGGATCACGAGTTGGGCAAGCATCATGGCCGCGCGGACGATGAAGCCTTTTGGATCGGTCCGCCGGTAGTCCGGCTCGCGAGCGGTCATTGCGTATCGCGCCGGATCGCCGCGCGGATTTCCTCGCGCATCGCGATTGCATCCTCATGCGCGAGGCCGGGCAGCGATACCGAGGCATTGTGCGAACCCGCCGTGTGTACGGTCAGCGTAGCAAGCCCAAAGCCGCGTTCGAGCGGTCCCTGCCCCACGTCGATATGCTGCACGCGCCCGAAAGGCACGACGGTATCGGAATGGAAAAGCACGCCGCGCACCACCCGCAGGCGCTCCTCGACCAGCGAGTATCCGCGCGTGGCGTAGCGGCGCATCGGCAGGTAAAAAACGAGATAGGCTACCACAAGGGCGGCCGGCACCCAGACGATTCCGGTCCATCCGGGGATCGCAAATTCGGCAATGCTGGCCCCCACCAGCAAGGCTACGGCGACGATGGCGGCGATCAGCTGCATCATCGTCTTGTAACGGGGGTCTAGCTGCGTGAGGTCTTCGCTTTCGTCCATGCCGGTTTACCTATGCAATACAGCTCCGCCGATCAACGCCTTTGATCGAACCGGCGCCCGACGATCGCGGCGGCGATGTTGGTCTTCTGCACGTCGGTCGTGCCTCCCGCGATGCCCCAGGCGAAGCCGTCGCGCACCCGCTGCTCCATACCGTATTCCTTGTGATAGCCGTATCCGCCCATCACCTGCATGCCATTGGCGGTGACCGAGCGGACGATCTCGTTGGCGAAACACTTGGCGGTCGAGCTCTCGTAAACACTCGGTAGGCCGTCGCCATTGTGCTCGGCATTGGCGGCGGCGCGATAGATCAGGAGCCGCGCGGCTTCGACCTGCATCGCCATTTCGGCAAGCCGCATCTGAACCGCCTGGAAATCGACGATCGGCTTGCCGAAGGCGGTTCGCTCTTGGACATATTCGGTCGCCTGTTCGAGCGCAGCCGCCGCAAGGCCGAGCGACTGGGTCGCATTGCCGCACCGCTCCAGCCCGAAGGCGCTCATCAGCTTGCCGAAGCCGCCCGCGGGCACGATCAGGTTTTCCTGCGGCACGCGCACCCCATCGAAAGTGATGTCGCGCGTTTCGATACCGCGAAAGCCCATCAGCTGCTCGCGTTGGCCGAAGGAAACGCCTTCCATATCCTTGTCGACCAGCAATGCACCGATGCCCTTCGCGCCGGGCGCATCGGACAGGCGCGTGTAGACGACATAGTAGCGTGCATGACCCGCACCCGAGGTCCAGCGCTTGTTGCCGTCGAGGATGTAGTGGCCGTTCTGCTCGTGAGCGCGCGTCGAGAGATCGGTCAGCGCGGTTCCCGCATCGGGTTCGGACATAGACACTGCCACCGTCGCCGCACCTTTGACGACATTGGGAATGATCTTGGCCTTCAGCGTGGTCGAACCGAATCGCTCGACCGTGCGCACCGGCCCGACCAGTGCCTCGAAGATCGGGAAGGCTACGGCATTCGAGATCATCGCGAACTGTTCGAGCACCAGCAATGCCTCGAGATGGCCCAGCCCCAGACCGCCGTATTCCTCGGGCAGGTTCACCCCGAGAAAGCCCATCTCGCCATAGCGGACAATCATCTCTGACGGCACGGAGAAATCCTTCTCCTCCATCTCGCGCGCAAGATCGGGCAGTTCCTTGCGGGCGAATGTGCGCGCCGCGTCCTGAAGCTCGCGCTGTTGCTCGGTTAGGCGGAAATCCATCGTGCTCTCCCTCGGGAAGAGGGAGTGCCGCGCCGAGCGGTCTGGCGCAACCCGGTTCCTGGTCACGGCAGTCGAAGGGCGACCGCCCGTCGCGCCTGCTGGCGCGAAGCCAAGCGACGCGGACGCGTCGCGCCCGGCGTTTGAGGTTCTAAACAAAAAACGAAAAATGGTGCTGCTGGGGAGGATTGAACTCCCGGCCTCACCCTTACCAAGGGTGCGCTCTACCACTGAGCTACAGCAGCACATGGTGCCCGCGAGAAAACCGTCGCAGGGTGGAGGCGCGCGCTATTGGCAGACGCGGCGCATAAGTCAACCTTCGCTTGCCCCCGAAAGCGAATTTCGCAAAAGGTTGCGCCATGAGTGCTGCCGACGACAAGATGACTCGCGAGGAACGCCTCGCCGCGAAACTTCGCGAGAACCTCCGCCGCCGCAAGGCACAGACGCGGGAAATGCGCGAATCGGAAGATACAGGTCTTTCCAAGGATGGGTCTGACCGCTAACGCGCAGTGCTCCTAGGGGAAAACCGGAGTAATCATGTCGAAGCTGATCCTCGTTCGCCACGGCCAGAGCGAGTGGAACCTCGCCAACCGTTTCACCGGCTGGTGGGATGTCGATCTCACCGAGAAGGGCGAGGCGGAAGCGCATGAAGCCGGCGAACTTATGAAGGCCAAGGGCGTGTTGCCCACCACCGCCTTCACCTCGCTCCAGAAACGCGCGATCAAGACGCTCAATCTCGCGCTGGAAGAATGCGACCGGCTGTGGATCCCGGTGACCCGCGACTGGCACCTGAACGAGCGCCACTATGGCGGCCTCACCGGCCTCAACAAGCAGGAAACCCGCGACAAGCACGGTGACGAGCAGGTGCACATCTGGCGCCGCAGCTTCGACGTGCCGCCGCCCGATCTCGAAGCGGGCAGCGAATTCGACCTCTCGGACGACCCGCGATACGACGGCATCGACGTTCCGCGCACCGAAAGCCTCAAGCTCACCATCGAACGTGTGCTGCCCTATTGGGAA
>JABDNC010000017.1 GCA_013001165.1 Erythrobacter sp. | reverse complement strand
GAACATGGCGTGGAACAGTTCGATGAACATTCCCGAGACGCTGGGATACTTTACGAAGAAGCGCGAGGATGGCGAATACGTCATCCCGAAGATCATCTACTCCGATGCCTTCTATTCCGAGACGGTGCCCTATTGCGACCTGATCCTGCCGGACACGACCTATCTCGAACGGTGGGACTGCATCTCGATGCTCGATCGGCCGATCAGTTCGGCCCATGGCGGCGGCGATGCGATCCGCCAGCCGGTGCTGCCGCTCGACCGCGATGTGCGGCCGTTCCAGACGGTGCTGCTCGACCTTGGTGCAAGGCTCGGCCTGCCGGGCATGACGAACGAGGACGGCTCGCCCAAATTCCCGGGCGGTTACGAAGACTACATCGTCAATCATGAACGCGCGCCGGGGATCGGCCCGCTGTCGGGCTGGCGGGGCAAGGACGGGAGCAAGTCGGGTGTCGGCGCGGTCAATCCCGACCAGCTGACGCGCTACATCGAGAACGGCTGTTTCTGGCACGAGGAGCTGCCCATCTCCGCGCAGTTCATGAAGTTCGCCAATCGCGAATATCTGCAGCACGCGAAGAAGATGGCTTGGCTGGGCCATGCCGAGCCGATCACTTTCCAGCTCTATAACGAGGATTTGCAGAAGTTTCGGCTGGCCGCCCAAGGGCATGGCGATATCCAGCCGCCCGAGGCCCAGCGGACACGTATCGAGACCTATTTCGACCCGCTGCCGATCTGGTACCAACCCTTCCTTGAGAGGGACGAGGGCGGCGAGGAATTCCCGGTTCACGCGCTCTCGCAGCGGCCGATGCACATGTATCATTCGTGGGGCAGCCAGAATGCGTGGCTGCGCCAGATCACCAGCGCCAACAAGCTCCACATGCACCGCGATCTGGCGGCGAAGCACGAGCTGGAGGACGACGACTGGGTCTGGATCGAGAACGGGCGCGGGCGTGTGAAGGCGCAGGTGCGCTTGGTGACCGGCGTGAACCCTAGTGTCGTCTGGACATGGAATGCGATCGGCAAGCGCAAGGGCGCATGGGGCCTCGACAAGGACAGCCCCGAATTCGAGAAGGGGTTTCTCCTCAACCACATCATCACCGAAAAGCTGCTGCCCGAAAAAGGCGGCAAGGAATATTCGAACTCCGATCCGGTGACGGGGCAGGCCGCGTGGTATGACCTGCGCGTGCGGCTGAGGAAATGCAGCGCCGAGGAAGCGGGAGAGACGTGGCCCGTGTTCGAAACCATGGACAAGCGCTTCGAAGGGAAGGACGGACCGCTGGAATTCGGCAAGGACCTGCAGGGAGCAGACACCGGCGGGAAAGAGCCGCTGAAGGAATTCGTCGGCCAGCGCAGCGCCAACCATAGCTGGGTCGAAGGCATTCGTGACGGACGCGGGAACAGGGCGAGCGACGAAACATGACCAGTCTGCCCGAAAAGACCGACAAGAAGCTCGGCCTCGTCGTCGATCTCGACATCTGTGTCGGCTGCCATGCCTGCGCGGTTAACTGCAAGGAATGGAATGCCGGTGCCAAGTCCGCGCCGCTCACCGATTACGACCCCTATGGCAAGAAGCCCGACGGCGTGTGGTTCAACCGCGTCCATACCTACGAGACCACCGACGATGCGGGTCACGGCCAGACGGTCCATTTCCCGCGCAGCTGCCTCCATTGCGAGGATGCGCCCTGCGTCACCGTCTGCCCGACAGGTGCCAGCTACAAGCGCGAGGAAGACGGGATCGTCCTCGTCAACGAAGACATCTGCATCGGATGCAAGCTGTGCAGCTGGGCCTGTCCCTACGGCGCACGCGAATATGATGAGAACGAAGGCGTGATGAAGAAATGCACGCTTTGTATCGACAAGATCTACAACGAAAACCTGCCCGAAGAAAGCCGGGTGCCGGCCTGCGTATCGACCTGCCCGGCAGGTGCGCGCAGCTTCGGCGATCTCGGTGATCCTGAGAGCGAGGTCTCGAAATTGGTCGCTGCACGCGGCGGTTATGATCTGATGCCCGAACAGGGGACGAAGCCGGTCAACAAGTACCTCCCGCCACGACCACGGCAGGATGGGCGTGCTGGTGACAAGGCTCCGCGCATGCTCGAACACGCCGATGACAGCACCGAGAGCGCTGGCCTGATCGCGCGCTGGGTCGACAAGATCCTTTCATGAGGGGCTGAACGAGATGCATCCGGCAAAATCCGTCATCTTCTTCACCACCGCCAGCGGTGCGGGTTACGGCATGATGATCTGGCTCGCGGTTCTTGCCGCGCTGGGCGAGATCTATCCCGACACCGCCCTGGGCATCGTGACACTGGGCCTCGCCTTCGCGCTAATTGTCGGCGGCCTTCTTTCCTCGACCCTGCACCTCGGTCGTCCGGAACGCGCATGGCGCGCGCTTTCGCAATGGCGCTCGAGCTGGCTGTCGCGCGAAGGCCTCGCGGCGATCATCGCCTTCGTTCCGCTCGGCATTTTTGCCTTCGCATGGGTGGTGATGGGCACCAATTCCGGTCTCGCGGCGCTGGGCGGCGTCGCTGGTGCGGCGATGAGCCTTCTAACGCTCTACTGTACGGCGATGATCTACGCCTCGCTGCGTCCGATCCCCGCATGGCACAATGGCTGGACGGTAGCGGGTTATATGGTGCTCGGACCGATGAGCGGTGCGGTGCTGCTGACCGTGATCTTCCACCTGTTCGGCCAGTCGAAACCGGCAGCCCTGACCGCGCTGCTGTCGCTCGCGCTGCTTGCGACAGGCCTCTTGGTCAAGCTCGCCTACTGGAACCTCGTTCGTAACGAGATGCCGGTCAGCACGGCGGGTAGCGCCACAGGCCTCGGCCACCTTGGCCGGGTCGAGATGACCGGGAGCCCGCATGACAGTGACAATTACCTGCTGCGCGAAATGGGTTTCCGCATAGCGCGCAAGCATGCCGAGAAGCTGCGCACGATCGCGGTCGCGCTGGGCTTCGTCCTGCCGTTCCTGTGCCTGTTGGCGACAATCTACCTCACTGGCGGGCTGGTGCCTCTTCTTCTGAGCGCGTTGGCAACGCTTTCCTGCGCCACCGGCCTCACGGCGGAGCGCTGGCTGTTCTTCGCCGAGGCAAAACACGCAGTCACGTTGTACTATGGCGAGCAGGCGGTCTGACATGCTCGTCGCCATACTCGCCGGCGGCGAGGGCCAGCGCATGGGCGGGGGGAAGCCGCAGCGCATCCTTGGAGGCATCACCTTGCTCCAGAGGGCGATAGGCAGGGTTCGCTCGTGGAAATACGAGCCGGTCGTTGTCGCGCCGCGCGATTTGGCAACCGATTGCGAGACCATCCGCGACCGCGAGGGGATTGCGGGACCGCTCGCCGGTCTGGCGGCAGCTTGCGACGTGGCGCGTCCGCGCGAATGCGACCACTTGCTGCTGCTGGCCTGCGACATGCCCTTCCTGCCTGAAGACATTCCTGCGAGGCTCGCCGGCGGGATTGGCGAGGGTACCAAATGCGCGATGGTGCGCAGCGGCGGGCGCGACATACCGGTATGTTCTCTCTGGAATGTAGCAGCGCTGGCAAACGCGCTTCCCGATTATCTCACCGGCGACGACCGCTCGCTCTTCGGGCTGGCAAATATGCTCGGCTACATGAGCGTGGAATGGGAAGGAGGGGGCCGTGACGCCTTCTTCAATATCAATACGCCCGAAGACCTCACTGAAGCCGAAATGCGGCTCTCCTGACACTCAAACCGGTTGCAATTGCGCACCGATTTGCTTTGGTGCGCCCGAGAGAGTTTTGGAGAGAGAAGTATGAGCAACGGACCGCTTACCGGCCTTCGTGTCGTCGAATTTCAGGGTATCGGCCCGGGCCCGCATGTAGCGATGCTCCTTGCCGATCTCGGTGCGGAAGTTGTCCGTATCGAACGTCCCGGTCACCAGCCGATGAACGCGGTGGTCGAACGTGCTCGTAACCGCGCTGCGGTCGATCTGAAGAGCGAGGACGGGCAGGCCTTCGTGAAGAAGGCGCTCGCCAACGCCGATGTGCTGGTCGAGGGCTTTCGCCCAGGCGTGATGGAGCGGCTTGGTCTCGGGCCGGACGAAGTGCTCGCGCTCAATCCGCGGCTCGTCTACGCGCGCATGACCGGCTGGGGGCAGGACGGCCCGCTCGCACAGGCGGCCGGGCACGACCTCAACTACATCGCCATCACCGGCGCGCTCGACAGCATCGGCGCGAAAGGCGAATTGCCGATACCGCCGCAGAACCTCGTCGGCGATTTCGGTGGCGGCTCGATGTATTGCGCCTTCGGTATCCTTGCCGCGCTCTATGAAAGGCAGAACAGCGGCAAGGGACAGGTGGTCGATGCCGCGATCGTCGACGGCGTCACTAGCCTCATGAGCTTCTTCTACGGCCAGCCGCACAGCGCGCTGCGCACCACGGAGCGCGGCGCAGGCCTGCTTGGCGGCGCGGCGCATTTCTACCGCTGCTACAAATGCGCCGATGGCAAGGAAGTCACCGTGGGCGCGATCGAACCGCAGTTTTATGCAGAGCTGCTCCAGCGTGCCGATGCGCCGGAAGAGCTTCGCGAAGGTCAGATGAACCCGGCGAACTGGGAAGATTACACCGAAAGGCTCGCCGCCCTCTTCAAGACCAAGCCGCAGGCCGAATGGGTCGAACTTCTCGAAGGCACCGATGCCTGCTTCGCGCCGGTCGTCCCCTTGGACGAGGCGAAGGACCATCCGCACATGAAGGCGCGCGGTGCTTTCGTCGATCATGGGGGCCGTTCGCACACTGCGCCTGCACCGCGCTTCGACCGCACGCCGGGCGTGATCCGCGACAGTGCGACTGACGGCGAAGAGGTGGTGGCGCGCTGGGCCGAGGGGAGCTAGAGAGCCGCGCATAAGGAGAGATTTTCCAATGCGCGATTGCACCAAGTTCTACATCGACGGCCAGTGGGTCGACCCGGTCACCGAAAACACCCAAGCTGTCGAGAATCCGGCTACCGAAGAGACCATCGGCCACATCAGCTTCGGCACAAAGGCCGATGTAGACAAGGCGGTCGCCGCCGCACGCCGCGCGTTCGAGAGCTTCAGCCAGACCAGCAAGGAAGAACGCCTCACCCTGCTGCGCGCGATCCAGGCAGAAATCGCCAATCGCAAGGACGACCTCGCGTTGGCCGTCTCCGACGAGATGGGCGCGCCGATGAGCCTCGCCAACGGTCCGCACACGGGCCTGCTTGCAGGTCACTGCCAGACCGCCATCGAAGTGCTCGAGAAGTTTGAGTTCGAACGCCAGGACGGCCCCACTCTGCACGTCTGGGAGCCGATCGGCGTGGTCGGCATGATCACCCCGTGGAATTGGCCGCTCAATCAGATCGCCTGCAAGGTCTTTCCCGCACTGGCGACAGGCAACACGATGATCCTCAAGCCCAGCGAAATCGCGCCGTTCGATGCTTACATCTTCGCCGAGATCATGGATGCAGCGGGCGTGCCTGCCGGCGTCTTCAACCTCGTCAACGGCGACGGTCCGGGCGTGGGCGAAGCGATGAGCGGCCATCCCGATATCGACATGATCAGCTTCACCGGCTCGACCCGCGCGGGCGTGCTGATCGCCAAGAACGCCGCCGACACAGTCAAGCGCGTGGCGCAGGAACTGGGCGGCAAGAGCCCCAACATCATCCTCGACGACAGCGCCTTCACTCAGTCGGTGATGCGCGGCACCACCGCCATGATGGGCAATTCGGGCCAGACCTGCACGGCGCCCAGCCGTATGCTCGTTCCGCACAAGCGCATGGAAGAGGCCAAGGCCGCGGCCAAGGAAGCCGCCGAAGGCGTGATCCCTGGCGACCCCAAGGGCAACGCGACCATCGGCCCGGTGGTCTCGAAGGCGCAGTGGGACAAGATCCAGGGCCTGATCGAGAAGGGCATCGAAGAAGGCGCAACGCTGGTCGCAGGTGGTCCCGGAAAGCCCGAGGGGCTGGAGACCGGCCACTACGTCAAGCCCACCGTTTTCGCCGATGTCACCAACGACATGACCATCGCGCGCGAGGAAATCTTCGGACCGGTCCTCGCGATGATCGGCTATGACGATTACGACGACGCAATCCGCATCTCGAACGATACCGAATACGGTCTCGCCAGCCACATCATGGGCGAGGATATCGAGACCGCGAAGAAGCTCGCCAAGCGCATCCGCGCCGGCCGTGTCGCGATCAACGGCGGCTACGACATGAACGCGGCTTTCGGCGGCTACAAGAAGTCCGGCAACGGCCGCGAATGGGGCGAGTGGGGCTTCCACGACTTCCTCGAAGTCAAAGCGGTCATGGGGCACGGCTGATGGCGGGCAAATTCTTCGACGAGTGGAAAATCGGCGACAAGCTGACCCACGAAATCCGCCGCACGGTGACCGAAGCGGACAACCTCTTCTTCACCGTGATGACCCACAACCCGCAGCCGCTTCACCTCGATGTGGAAGCGGCGAAGGAAAGCGAGTTCGGGCAGATCCTCGTCAACGGGACCTACACCTTCTCGCTGATGGTCGGCCTGAGCGTCGGTGACACGACGCTCGGCACGCTGGTGGCGAACCTCGGCTACGATAAGCTGGTCATGCCCAAGCCGGTCTTTATCGGCGATACGCTGCACGCGACCAGCGAGGTGATCGGCCTTCGCGACAGCAAGTCGCGCCCCGAAACTGGGATCGTCACCTTCCTTCATGAGGCGGTGAACCAGCGCGGCGAGGTCGTCTGCCGCTGCGAACGCTCGGCATTACTCAAGAAAAGCGCGTGAGCTGAGGGGGTTGTACCCTTTTGTCCGCATCGGGCGTTGATCGGCGAAGGGGAAAGAAATGCGCGAAGGCAAGTCAGGTAAGGAGCCCGAAGGCGTCGAAGACGTCATCGGCGAGCTCGACGATCTTGCCTCTCGCGGTGAAAAGGTTCGCATCGGAGATGTGCTCGACGATTTCGGCGAGCGCAGCTTCGGCCCTTTCATCATGATTTTCGCACTGGTCGAGATCACTCCTATCGGAGCGATCCCGGGTGCGCCGACCGTACTCGCCTTGATCATCGCGCTGGTCGCGGTGCAATTGCTCTTAGGTAAGGACCACATCTGGATGCCGCAATTCATCCAGGATCGCGCGGTTGAATCGAAAAAGCTTCACAAGGCGATCGGGAAACTGCGCGGTGTCGCCCACTGGCTCGACGAACACAGCCGTGACCGGGTCGAATTCCTGACGAAAGGCATCTGGATCCGGATCGCCGCGTTTGCGATCCTCGTCCTGTGCGCCACGGTCCCGCCGCTCGAAGTCCTGCCCT
>JABDNC010000275.1 GCA_013001165.1 Erythrobacter sp. | reverse complement strand
CAGTTCGAGTGCGGCGTCGGCATCGTTGTAGTTGTTGTAGCTCAGCTCCTTGCCCTGAAGCTGCTCGGCCTGCGCGATGCCTTTGCCGTGCGGTCCGCTGGGGGTGTAGAGCGCCGCCTTCTGGTGCGGGTTCTCGCCATAGCGGAGCTCGACAGGGTCCTTGCCGTTGACGGAGAGAAAGTCGGGAAAGAGCTGCTGCTGGTCGGCGAAGGCGAACCACTGGCTGATCATCGAATCATAGGCCGCCGTGGCTGCGAAAGCCTTGGCCGCGCACTTGCGACGAAAGTCGAGCGAGGTCGCGCCGGTCGCTTCGAGCTCGCCGATCAGCGTGTCGTAATCACCCGGATCGGTGACGATGGTGACAAATGCATGGTTCTTGGCTGCGCTGCGCACCATGCTGGGGCCACCGATGTCGATATTCTCGATGATCTCGTCTCGCTCGGCGCCGCGCATCACGGTGGCTTCGAACGGGTAGAGGTTCACGACCACGAGATCGATCGCGCCGATCGCGTGCTCTTCCATGGCAGCGGCATGTTCGGGATTGTCGCGCACGGCGAGCAGACCGCCATGGACCATCGGGTGCAGCGTCTTCACGCGGCCGTCCATCATCTCGGGAAAGCCCGTGAGATCGGAGACGTCTTTCACTTCCAGACCGGCTTCGCGCAGCGCCTTCGCAGTGCCACCAGTCGACACCAGTTCGACGCCCTTTGCGGCCAGCGCCTTGCCCAGATCCACCAAACCGCTCTTGTCGGACACCGAGAGAAGCGCCCGCTTGATCGCCACGTCTGCCATTGAAACTTCTATCCCATTTTCTTGAGCAGCCAGGGGAAGCGTTCCCCGCTGCGAGCGGCCATGCCTTCGACCACGATCTGCTGCACGGCGTGGGGGCGGCCATGGCCATCGACCCACAGCGAATCCTCGAGCGTGCAGTGCGCCTCGCCGCTAGTGCCTGCGAGGCGAAATTGCCAGTAGCTTGCGTCGGGCAGGGCAAGGTGCACACCGTGTCCATCGTCGCTCACCCGCGCCTCGATCCCGCGGCCGAGATGGAAGCGCATGGCGAAACCGATCTTGCCGCGCTTTCCCTTGCGGGTGGAGGGTTCAAGTACGTCCTCGCCGCGCAGTTCTCCGCCATCATCCGACAGGATCAGGATGCGGCGGTGAAGCAGGCCGAAGCGCGCGGCATATCCGTTGTGGATGGCCTCGAACTTTGTGGCCTTGCGCGCGCCCTGCTCGATGATTTCGCGTGAGAAATCGACTTCCTCGACGCCCTTACCGACTTGGCCGTGCAGGAGGACGGCGGTGGAGTTGGTTTCCTCCAGCACCAGCGTCGAATGGGCGGAGGTTCCGCGCAGTCCCTGTTCGATCCGTGCCGGGACCAGCGCGCCAGACAACTCCGCGCCGCCGCAATTGACGATAATCCGCTGCCCGCGATGCGAAAATTCGAAAGCCAGTGTCGAGGCGCAGGCATGGCGGGCATGGCGCGGCTTGGGCGGCGGCGCGGCGTCGAACACCAGCACGCCGTCCTTGCCGCGAATGCGCTGGTAGCCCCAATGCCGTGATTCGAGCATCGGGCGGCTGCGCACGCCACTTGCGGTCACGAGCGCGTCGAGCGCTTCCTCGCTCATCGCCGCAGAACCGTGCCAGCTGCCCAGCCCGCGATCGCCCATGCGCAGCGAGAGAAGCGCCGGCACCAGCAGGCCGAGGATCGATTCGATGCCCTGCGGCGTCTCGCGGCCCACGGCATCGTAACAGGCGCGCAAGTCGACCAGCGTTGCGATGGCCTGGGCCTGAGCTGCGGGATTGCGCGACAGCACGCCGCCATCGTCGCTGACCAGCTCGCCCAGCGAACGCAGCAAACCCGCCTCGCCATAGAGGCGGCGTGGCTTGCCATCGGGCATGAGGAGGCCCGCAGAGGTGATTGCCGCCCAGCCGCAAACCTGTGCCAGCCGGTCGTTCTCGCTCGCGACCTGCCGGTCGATCCAGCGCGCGGTGGATTCCATCGCCTCGAGCATGGCGGGCTTGTGCTTCTCGCCCTCGCCGATCAGCAGGATCGGGGCGTGGACGAGCCAGTTGAGCAGGCGCAGTCCGGCAAGCTCGACACTCCAGGCCGGTCCCTTTCCGACCTGCGGATTGGCCTTGAGCCATGCGGCAAAGATCGGACCCGCCGTCCCGGCGCATTGCGCGCGCGTCGCGCAGGACGAGAGATCGCGCATCCAGAGAAAGCCGTGCACCGCCCGTACGAAGGGCGGGGTGAGCTTGGACGGCGAGTTGTAATCGATCTTGTTGAGCGGAGCTTTGAGGCCGGCGACCTGCATCTGTCCCGCACGCAGCGAAATGCCCGCAATGCGATCACCGGCAAGCGGCGTCTCGACGGTGCCGAGCAGGCGCGGCTTTGCCGGTTTACGCAAGGGTGCAGCGAGGATCGGCCCCGGAATGCCGAGCCGATAACCCCAGCGCATGACGCTTTCGATCGGGCCGGTGCGCGGCAGGGCGAAATCGGCAGGCACAAGCGCGCGGGCAGGCTCCAGCGGCTCGGGCTCGGCGTCATTGGCGGCCGGCGGAACGGGCCTGGGCTGCGGGGCCGGCTCTGGCGGAGCTTCGGCGGCCGGTTCCTGCGCCTGAGCTTCTGGCTGGTCTTCCTCGACGACGTGCGGTTCGGGATCGTCGAACAGGGGCAGCGCGACCTGCATCTCGTCGGCCGCGTCCTCGCGCGCCGCGTTCAACAGGTCGGAGTGCCCCTCGCTCATCCCTGTCCCTTCAGCGAATCTTTGGCTGCGCTACCGCCATGCTGCTTGAGTGCAGCGATATTGCTCGCATATTTCGCGGGCCCGCCGCGGAAAGTGGCCGAGCCTGCGACCAGCACATCGGCGCCCGCATCGACGCACAGCGGCGCAGTGGTCGGATCAACGCCACCATCGACCTGGAGCCGGATTTCCTTGCCGGTCTTATCGATCATCTTGCGGATCGCCTCGATTTTGCGGAGCTGCGAATGGATGAAGCTCTGCCCGCCGAAGCCGGGATTGACGCTCATCACCAGCACGAGGTCGACTTCCTCGATGAGGTAGTCGAGCATTTTGGCCGGCGTACCCGGATTGAGCACCACGCCCGCCTTCTTGCCGAGGTTCTTGATCGCTTGGAGCGTACGGTAGATGTGCGGCCCCGCCTCGGGGTGCACGGTGATGATATCCGCGCCCGCATCGGCGAAAGCTTCGAGGTAGGGGTCGACCGGCGCGATCATCAGGTGGACGTCGAATGTCTTAGTCGTGTGCGGCCGCAATGCCTTCACCACCGCGGGGCCGATGGTGATGTTAGGCACGTAATGCCCGTCCATCACGTCGATATGGATCCAGTCGGCACCCGCCTCGTCGACGGCGCGCACCTCTTCGCCAAGCCGCGCGAAGTCGGCAGAGAGGATGGAGGGCGAAATCAGCGGAGTGGTCATGCAGGCCTGCCTTGACGCGGGTCGGGAAGCGTTGCTGCGAAATACAGGTCTCCACCGAGCCTCCACAAGCTTATGCGCAGGTTTATCCACGAGCGATCGGGCTTGGATTGCATTCAAGGCAACGCTAGGAAGATGGTTATGGGCGCCATCCGCAAATGCACGGGGAATTTTGTCGCGACACAGGTCGATGACGAGATCCTGATCGTCGACCTCGAGGGGGGCGAGCTGTTTTCCCTTACGGGAACGGCAAAAGCAGTGTGGCAGGCGATCGACGGCCAGCGCAGCGAGGAACAGATCGCTCGTCAGATGGCGCAACTCTACGAAGCCGATCCGCAGGTGATTTCAAACGATGTTGCCGACCTCTTGAGCCAGTTCGAAGGCGCTGCCCTGATCGAGCGGGGGCAGCACAAGCCGCTTTGACCTTGGCAAGCGGTTTGTTAGGGTGCGCGAAGAAGGATTGCTGACATGAAGACGACTGACGACAAAGCACAAGGCCACAAGCCGCAGTGGGAAAAGCCCGCACTGGTCCGTCTCGGCACGATCCGCGATATTGCAGGTCCCGTCGGATCGGGCTTCCAGGCGGGCCCCAACGCACGCTCCTGACATCGCCTCGCCGGCTCCGCCGATTAATTCGATGATCGCAGCGGTCAGCCTGCCGGAAAGCATGACGCCGCCACAGCAGCGAAGCGCGATCGGCGCTGCGTTGGCAGGCATTCACGGATCGCCACCCCCCCACCAGACTTCTGGCACTTTCGAATTGTGGGGCGAAGCAGCGTACCTGCAAGATCAACCAACTACGCTCTTCTTCGGTCGGATAGACAACGCCGGAGAAATTGCGCGTAAGCTTTCAGCATCGGCCTCTTGCAGCGATAGCGAGCTCTACGCTCGCGCCCTAGCGGAGTGGGGAGACCGGGCCGACCTTCGCCTCATCGGGTCCTATTGCGCGATCACCATCCAGGGTCGCGACCGGCTCCGACTGGTGCGCTCGCCATGGACCGCGCCGCCCCTCCACTTTGCATGTGGACGCGGGCGACTTGCAGCGTCCCCGCTCCTGTCCGCGCTTTTTGCAGCCGGGTGGGAACGCCGGATCGACTGGGACCACCTGGCCGACCAGCTTGCCTATGACCACCACGATTGCGAACCCGACGGCTGGTACGAGGGTATCAATCGCGTGCCGCTCGGCTGCCGCGTCTTCTGCGCAGACGGACGTTGGTCGATGGAGCGATATTACGATCCCGTGGCCGTGCCGTCGGTCTGGTATTCGAACGACGCCGCATATGTCGAGCGCGCGGAGGAATTGCTGAGTGAAGCCGCCCGCAGCGCGCTCGACGGGGTTCACTCGCCCGGGATTTTCCTGTCGGCCGGACTGGACAGTTCACTGGTGGCAACGGCGCTGCTGGGTCACATTCCTGACGGCAAGTTGCTGAACAGCTTTACCTTCGGTCCGGTGGCGGAGTGGGACGGCTATTGCCCGCCCGGAACCTTCGGCGAGGAGCGGGATAGGGTCCGGCAGTTTACGGCAATGCATCCCCGCCTCCGTTGCCACTTCCCGGAACCCGCCAAAGAAGCCCATGACTATCGCCTGCGCGATCTGCTTGCGCTGTGCGAAGCCCCGAGTGCCAATGTCGCGAACATAGGGATATTTCACCCCCTTTACGAAGCGGCCGCTCATGCAGGTTGCGACACCGTTTTCACCGGCATGCTAGGCAATTTCACGATCAGCCTCGATGCCGACTGGGCGGCGGCAGAGGCCTTGCGCCAAGGCCGCCTGTCCGGCCTTGCGGCCCTGATCGCGGAAACGCCCGAAGGCGAGGATCGCTCGCGATTGCGACGTTTCCTTGCGCTAGCGGTCCTACCGAACCTGCCCGCGTCAGCCCAGCGACGCATGCGCAGGGCGATCCACCCCGAACGGCATGCGCCAACTCCGCTAGGATCGCTGCTGGCGCCCGGAGCCGTCCGCAACTGGCGACAACGCGCGCAGGCGAGGGGATCGGGTTCGGTCTTCGACGAGGGGCCGATCTCACCTAGCCGGTCGCACGCCATCAGGCGGATGTGGGCGAGTGCCGACAGCGGCGAAGATATCGACCTCGGCATGCAGCGCCTGCACGGTATCGAAACCCGCGACGTCACTGCCTTCCGGCCCCTGATAGAATTCTGTCACGGCCTGCCGACAAACCAGCTGCGGCGCGGCGCATGCGACCGCTTCCTCGCTCGACGCATGGCGAAAGGACTGATGCCCGAAGCGCAACGTCTCGAGCCGAGGCAGGCTCGCCACAACGTCGACTGGCATGCCCGCATGTCTGCCCGGCGCCGCGAGTTGATCGCGCAGGTCGAAGCACTGGAAGCGCACGCGCGACTGGCCGAAACGCTTGACCTTGGAAGGATGACGCGGCTGCTCGAGGACTGGCCAGTGAAAACGCCGCAGGAGCCATCGGAAGCCCTGCCCCGCGCAATGGGTTTGACCCGCGCCCTGACCGCGGCCGCATTCGTTTCGCACGCCGAACGGAGGAACGATTTCTGATGGCGATCCTGAAGAAATTTGACCTCGACATGCCGGCAATCGCATTGCTGGAACTGGCAGGCCGCGGTCAGGCGATCCGGGTGGCGACCCTCTCGTTACTGGCCGCCGTGAGCGAGGGCATCGGCTTTGTCCTGCTCGTCCCGATCATCGCGCTATATGGAGGGGGAGACGTATCGCAGGACACGCGGATCGAGCTGCCCGAATTGCCTCTCTCGCTGATGCTCGCATTCTTCGTCCTGCTGGTCGTGATCCGCTCCCTCGCGGAGATGGGCCGCAAGCTTGCCGTCCAAGATTTCAGCGCGGGGCTGGTGGACAGTTTGCGCATGAGAGCGGCGCGCTCCCTGCTCGGGGCCGACTGGCGCTGGGCCATGACCCAACAGCGCGGCAAGAACGAGGCGCTCCTGATCACGAATATCGACCGGGCCGGATATGCGGCGGAAATGGCCGCCGGCTTCGTGCGCCAGGCCGTCGGCATCCTGGCGCTGGCAGCCGCGGCCATGGTCGTGTCCCCTGCAGCGGCCATGACCGGGATTGGCGCGGGCGCGCTGGTGCTCTTGCTTTACCGGCCACTGGGCCGCAGGGCACGCGCGCTCGGTGAGATCCTGTCGCGCAGCTACGACACGCTCTACACCCACATCGGCGAGATGCTGGGCGCAATGCGCATCATCAAGAGTTTCGGAAGGGAAGAAGCCGCCTCCTCGGCGCTCGAGAACTCTCTGGGTCAATTGCGCAAGGCCCAGCGGGACTACGTACGCGACAGTGCGATCGGACAGGCCGCGCTCCATGTCGGCGGAGCCCTCGTGGCCGCATGCCTTGCGTGGTTTGCGCTGGACTGGCTGCAGCTGCCTCTGGCCATCGTCCTTCCGCTCGCCGCCATCTTCGTGCGTGCGCTTCCGCTGCTCGGTGAATTGCAGGCCGCTTTCCAGAACTGGAACCACGCCAGCCCCGCGATCGGCGAGGCTCTGGAAATCATCGAACGTGCCGACGCAAAGGCCGAGCCCGAAGCGGCGAGCGAAGCTCCGCGGCTTACCGAGCGACTTCGCTTCTCGGGCGTTTCGCTTTCCCACAGGTCGGACAGGCGCGCGCTGGTCGATGTGACGCTGGACATCGAAGCTGGCACGATGCTCGCGCTGACCGGCCGCTCGGGTGCGGGCAAGAGCACGCTGGCCGACCTCGC
>JABDNC010000266.1 GCA_013001165.1 Erythrobacter sp. | reverse complement strand
CGATCTGCAAGGATAGAGACTGCCAGCTGGATTCCGGCGCCGTCATTGACAGGCTCGTATTCAAACTCGGCTTGCATCGACTCGTTCTCCTTACCGCGAGATTGAGAACGTAGTGAGAACAAATACGGATCGTGTCAAGAATTTCAGGGTATTATCGATTTCGTTTGAACCTTTTGCCCTCCTGCTGCGACTAAAGGGACATGACGCAGCGGGGCACAGGTCAGCCGGACACGGCAAGGCTGTTCGACGAACTGCTGGTGACCCATGTCCAGTCAGGCGATCGCCGAGCAGGTGAACGGTTGGCGGCGCGCTGGCATCCGCGGCTCATGCGTACGGCAAACCGCCTGCTGCGCGACGAGGAAATGGCGAGATCCGCCGTTCAGGATACGTGGATTTCGATTCTGCGGAGCATCGCGAGCCTGCGTGATCCGTCGCGCTTCGCGCCCTGGGCTTTCGGCATCCTTCGACGCAGGTGCGCCGACGGCATCAGGCAGGCGCAGGCGAGGCGATCAAGACTGGGCGAGATGCCGCCCGACGTGGCCACTCCGGCGACCGGCGAGGAAACGATCGACCTGCGCGAAGCATTCGACGCGCTGCCCCACGACCAGCGGCTCGCCGCGCAACTGTTCTTCGTCGAGGGCCTGACCCTCGCCGAAATCGCGGAGGTGCAGGACATACCGACCGGCACAGCGAAATCGCGAATTTTCCATGCCCGCCAGAAGTTGAAGGCGGCTCTAACCGGAGACGATCAATGACCGGAATCGACAACCAGATCAGCACCGCACTGGACGAGGACGACAAGGCCTTCCTCGCCTCACTAGACGAAGAGCGCGGCATGTTCCGCCAGATCGGCGACAGCATGCACGGCCCCCTTGGAGGCTGGGCGAAGTTCAGTTTCGCGATCGCGATCCTGATCGGTATCGGCCTTGCCTATTCTTTCTTCAGGGCCGTCACAGCCGATAGCCTGCAACCGATGGTCGGCTGGGGCATGACCACGCTCGGCCTGCTGATCATGCAGGGTTTCCTGAAGGAATGGATGTTCGCTCGCATGAACATGCTGAGCATCCTGCGCGAGGTGAAGCGCTTGCAACTGCAGGTTTCGATGCTCGAGAGGCGCTGAGCGCCTAGCGCGATCAGTCCATGAAGGGATCGCGCATCAGGATCGTATCGTCGCGCTCGGGGCTGGTCGAAACCAGCGAAACGGGCGTTTCGATCAGTTCCTGGATGCGCTGGACATACTTCACCGCATTGGCAGGCAGATCCGCGAAGCTGCGGGCACCGGCGGTGCTTTCGCTCCAGCCGTCCATCGTCTCGTAGATCGGCTCCACCTCGGCCTGATCGGCCGCATGACTCGGGAAGTAGTCATAGACATTGCCACGCAGGCGGTAGCCGGTGCAGATCTTCACTTCGTCGAGACCGTCGAGCACGTCGATCTTGGTAAGCGCGATGCCGGTCACGCCGCTGATTGCGCAGCTCTGGCGCACGATGACCGCATCGAACCAGCCCACGCGGCGCTGGCGGCCGGTGACGGTGCCGAATTCATGGCCGCGTTCGCCGAGGCGCTGGCCGATTTCGTCTTCGAGTTCGGTCGGGAACGGCCCGCTGCCCACACGAGTGGTGTAGGCCTTCACGATGCCGAGCACGTAGCCGGTCGCATTGGGACCGAGCCCGCTTCCCGAAGCGGCCGTGCCGCTCACCGTGTTCGAGCTGGTGACGAAGGGATAGGTGCCGTGGTCGATGTCGAGCAGCACGCCCTGCGCGCCTTCGAACAGGATCTTCGCGCCGGCCTTCCGAACCTTCTTTAAGCGCTTCCAAACCGGCTGCGCATACTGCAGCACGAAATCGGCGATGCCGCGCAGCTCTTCCAGTAGAGCTTCGCGGTCGACGGGCGGCTGGTCGAAACCGGCACGCAGCGCGTCATGGTGTGCGCACAGGCGGTCGAGCTGCGGCTCGAGGCTGTCGAGATGCGCCAGATCGCACACGCGGATCGCGCGGCGACCGACCTTGTCTTCGTAAGCCGGGCCGATGCCGCGACCCGTGGTCCCGATCTTGCCCTTGCCTGCAGCCGTTTCGCGCAGGCCGTCAAGGTCGCGATGCAGAGGCAGGATGAGCGGGCAATTATCCGCCACGGCCAGATTGTCGGCGTTGATTGCGACGCCCTGACCTTCGAGCTTTTCCACCTCGGCCTTCAATGCCCAGGGGTCGAGCACCACGCCATTGCCGATGATCGACAGCGTGCCCGACACGATGCCCGAAGGCAGCAGCGAAAGCTTGTAGACATTGCCGTCGATGACCAGCGTGTGGCCGGCATTGTGCCCGCCTTGGAAACGCACGACGGCATCGGCGCGGCTGGCGAGCCAGTCGACGATCTTGCCCTTGCCCTCATCGCCCCACTGGGCGCCGATAACGGTGACGTTTGCCATTACTTCAAGTCCTGCAATGTGGGATGCTCAAACGCGCGCGGCACTAGGCCTATATTAGCCTGCGGGCAAGGCGCAGCTTCGGAAACATCCGCCGAGTTCTCCATTGGTGTTGCAAAGGAGACCTTATGACCGATTACCCCACCCTACCCCTGAATGACGGCCGCCAGATTCCCCAGCTCGGCTTCGGCACCTGGCAAATGGAAGAGGAAGACGCTCCCGAGGCCGTCTCGACCGCGATCGATGTCGGCTACTGGCTGATCGATACCGCCGCGATCTACGGCAACGAACGCGGCGTGGGCAAAGGCGTCGGCGAGTGGTCGGACATCTTCCTGCAGACGAAGATCTGGAACGAGAGCCAAGGCTACGAGCGCACGCTCGCCGCGGCAGGCAAGTGCCTTGGACGGCTGGACCGCGATCATGTCGACATGCTGCTGATCCACTGGCCCTGCCCCGCGAACGACCTATTCGTGGAAACGTGGAAGGCGCTGATCGAGCTGCGCGACCAAGGCAAGGCCAAGTCCATCGGCGTTTCCAATTTTCGCGAGGAAGACTTGCGCCGCATCATCGACGAAACCGGCGTCACCCCCGCCCTCAACCAGATCGAATTGCACCCCAGCTTCCAGCAGCGCGAGATGCGCAAGGTGCACGAGGAACTGGTCATCGTGACGCAAAGCTGGTCGCCGCTGGGCCAAGGCAAGGGCATGTCTAACGAGGTGATCCGGGCAATCGCGGAAGAGACCGGACAGCCCGAAACCGCCGTTATCCTTCGCTGGCATATCCAGCATGGGCTTTGCCCCATCCCCAAGGCATCAAGCCGCGATCATATCGAGGCGAACTTCAAGGCGCTGTCCTTCGACCTGTCGGACGAGCAGATGGGCCGCATCGACGACCTCGACGATCCGGACGGACGCATGGGTCCCGATCCTGCCGACTTCAACGGCTGACAAGCGACTTTCGGGCGGCGCGCCGGACTGCTATCGGCGCGCCACCATGACCGACCTGCCTATCCGTATCGCAGCGCTGTATCATTTCACGCGCTTCGACGATCCTGCCGCGCTCAAGCCGGGCCTGCTCGCCTACGCCGAGGAAAACGGAGTGCGCGGCACGCTGCTGCTGGCGAACGAGGGCATCAACGGCACAATTGCCGGTAGCGATAACGGCATAGAGGCGGTTCTGGACTACATCCGCAAGCTTCCCGGATGCGCCGATCTCGATTGGAAAGAATCGCGCGCCGAAGAGCTGCCCTTCCACCGCACCAAGGTCCGCCTGAAGCGCGAGATCGTGACCATGGGCCAGCCCGATCTCGATCCGGTTGACGGCGCCGGCACCTATGTCGATCCGCAGGACTGGAACGCGCTGATCTCGGACCCCGACACCATCCTGATAGACACACGCAACGACTATGAAGTCGCCATCGGCACCTTCGAAGGCGCGATAGATCCGGCGACCAAGAGTTTCCGCGAGTTTCCCGAGTGGTTCCGCGCCCGCCGCGAGGAATTCGAGGCCGAGGGCCGCAAACCCAAGATCGCAATGTTCTGCACCGGCGGAATCCGCTGCGAGAAATCGACCGCTTTCGTGAAGTCCGAAGGGCTGGACGAGGTCTACCACCTCAAGGGCGGTATCCTGAAATATCTGGAAGAAGTCCCGCAGGAAGAAAGCCGTTGGGAAGGCGAATGCTTCGTTTTCGACGAGCGCGTCAGCGTGAAGCACGGCCTCGACGTTGGTTCGCATAGCCTGTGCCGCGCCTGCCGCCGCCCCTTGAACGAAGCGGACCTTGCGCACGAGCATTACGAAGAAGGCGTCTCCTGCCACCAATGCCATGGCGAACGTAGCGACGAACAGCGCGCAAGATATCGCGAGCGTCAACGACAGGAACAGCTCGCCGCAGCACGCGGGGCCGAACACATCGGACGGAAGGAAAAGGATGGCTGAAGCAGTCCTCTACAGCTTCCGCCGCTGCCCCTATGCGATGCGCGCCCGCATGGCGCTGAGCATCAGCGGGGCCGAATACGAGCATCGCGAAGTCGTATTGCGCGACAAGCCGCCGCAAATGCTCGAAGTCTCGCCCAAGGGCACCGTGCCCGTACTGGTGACCGAAGACGGCGCTGTGCTGGAGGAAAGCCTCGACATCATGCGCTGGGCGCTGAGCCAGAACGACCCCGAAGGCTGGCTCGCGCGGGACGATGGCAAGTTGCTTGCAGCGAACGACGGCCCGTTCAAGCACCACCTCGACCGTTACAAATACTCGACGCGCTATGACGACGTCGATCCGGAGGAGCATGGCAAAAAAGCCCTCGACCACCTGCGCAAGCTGGAAGAGCGCCTAGCGACCAGCACCTATCTGGGCGGCGAGAAGCGCGGGTTGGCCGATATCGCCATCTTCCCCTTCGTGCGCCAATTCGCAAATGCCGACCGCGAATGGTTCGACGCGCAGGACCTGCCGTATGTGCAGCGCTGGCTGGGCGAACTCGTCAATTCGGACCTTTTCACCGGCATCATGGCGAAACACGACCAGTGGCAGGCTGATTAGAGAGCCTTGGGCTCGCCGCCGTCGAGCATGTGCGTGCAGCCGAGCGCCGAAGCGTCGTCATTCTCGCCGATAGCCGCAACCGTGCGCCAGCCTTCGCTGCGTAGGCGTGTAGCCGCGTCAGTGTCGTGGCCCAGCGGCAGGAAGAGCGTGTCGCGTTGGCCTGAATTGGTCTGGCCGAGCGCCTCGAGCAGCGGCTCGATATAGAGAGAGAAGCCGGTCGCAGCCTCTTCGCTGCCCTTGATGGCATAGGTACCGCCCCGGCCCAGTGCGCCGCGCGCACCAGTGGCGTGGAGCGTGAAACCGAACCAGCTCTGGTATTCGAAACCGTGGCGCTCTGACGGGTCGAGGGTGAGGCGTGCGCGCTCGCCTAGCGCCGCTGTAATCTTGCGCAGGCCTTCGATGCGTGATGCGAGCACTCCGCCTGCATCGATGTCTGCGAGCTTGCCAATCGCATCTTCGAATGGACCGGTCGCGTAGAGCAGCGGAAGATAGTCTTGCCCGCCGGCGGCCTTCAGACCGCCAGCATCCTTCATGTCCAGCTCTCGCCGGACGGCATCGCGCTTCTCCGGAGCTAGCGGAAGCGCCTTGTCGGCGAGCGTGTCGACTAGGTCGGGAAGGGTGAAATCGACCGAAAGACCCGTAACGCCCGCAGCTTCGAGGGCGTCGAGCGCGACGGTCACCGCTTCGATTGCTGCAGTCACACTGTCGCTGCCGATCAGCTCTGCGCCAAGTTGAAGCCGTTCACGCGCAGGATCAAGCTGGTCGGCCTTGAGCGTGGTAACCTCGCCCGCATAGGCGAGGCGCAGGGGGCGAGGCGCATCGGCAAGGCTGGTTGCGGCAATGCGGCCGACCTGCACCGTGATATCGCTGCGCAGCGCCAGCGTGCGCAGGCTTTCCGGATCGGTGAAACGCACCATGCGGCGCGTCGCGACACCCTCCATCCTGCCTGCCAGCGAAGCCTCGAATTCAACCAACGGCGGACGCACGCGGTCATAGCCATGGCTGTCCATCGCATCGAGAACCTGGCGCATTGCGCGGGTGATAGCGGCGGCACGCGCAGGCAGCGCGTCTTCGAGGCCGATGGGCAGGAGATCGTCAGGCTGTGTCATACGGCCAGCGCCCCTGCCCCATCGCGCATCAGAATGCCAGAGGCATTACGGTCTTCACGCCTTCCAGCGCGCATGCCTTGTCGACGACGTCCTGCGGGATCGGCTGGTCGACGCTCAGCAGCAGCACCGCCTCGCCCCCTGCCGCACGGCGGCCAAGGTTGAAGGTGCCGATGTTGATGCCGTTTTCGCCGAGAAGCGAACCGATGCGGCCGATGAAGCCCGGAGCGTCTTCATTGACGATGTAGAGCATGTGGCCGTCGAGTTCGGCTTCGATACGCACACCGAAGATTTCGGTAAGGCGCGGGGCGTCGGCACCAAACAGTGTACCTGCCACCGAGCGATCGCCCGCATCGGTGCCCACGGTTACGCGAAGCAGCGTGTTGTAGGCGCCTTCCTTCTCGTGGCGGATCGAACGGATATCGAGGCCGCGTTCCTTCGCGAGGAAAGGCGCGTTGACCATGTTCACCGTATCCGAATACTGGCGCATCAGGCCAGCAAGGACCGCACCTTCGATGGGCTTGCCCGAAAGCGCCGCAGCGGCACCTTCACGCTCGATGCTGATCTTGGTCAAATTGCCGTGGGCGAGCTGGCCCACCAGGCTGCCGAGGTTTTCGGCAAGGCCCATGTAGGGGCGCAGCTTCGGCGCTTCCTCGGCGCTGAGCGAGGGCATGTTGAGCGCGTTGGTGACACCGCCGTTCACAAGATAGTCGGCGAGCTGTTCGGCCACCTGCAGCGCGACGTTGACCTGCGCTTCATTGGTGCTGGCGCCGAGGTGCGGCGTGCAGATGAAATTGGGCTTGCCGAACAGCGGGCTGTCCTTGGCCGGTTCGGTCTGGAACACGTCCAGCGCCGCGCCTGCGACCTGTCCGCTGTCGAGCGCATCGGCCAGGGCCGCTTCGTCGATCAGGCCGCCGCGCGCGCAGTTGACGATGCGCACGCCTTTCTTGGTCTTGGCGAGGTTTTCCCGGCTGAGGATATTGCGGGTCTCATCGGTCAGCGGCGTGTGCAGCGTGATGAAATCGGCACGGGCGAGCAGCGTGTCGAGATCGACCTTCTCGACCCCGATCTCGACTGCGCGGTCTTCGGTCAGGAAGGGGTCGAAGGCGATGACCTTCATTTTGAGACCCTGTGCGCGGCTGGCCACGATCGAGCCGATATTGCCTGCGCCGATGAGGCCCAGCGTCTTGCCGGTCACTTCTACGCCCATGAAATCATTCTTGGGCCATTCGCCCGCCTGCGTGCGGCGATCGGCGGCCGGGATCTGGCGGGCAAGCGCCATGATCATCGCGATGGCGTGTTCGGCGGTAGTGATCGAATTGCCGAACGGGGTGTTCATCACGACCACGCCCTTGCCGCTGGCATAGGGGATGTCGACATTGTCGACGCCGATACCGGCGCGGCCGATGACCTTCAAATTGGTCGCCGCGTCAAGGATTTCCTTGGTGACCTTGGTCGAGGACCGGATGGCGAGGCCATCGTATTCGCCGATGCGGGCTTTCAGTTCTTCGGGCGTTTCGCCGGTGATGACGTCGACGTCGCAGCCGCGCTCTTCGAAAATGCGCGCCGCGTTCGGGTCCATCTTGTCGCTGATGAGGACTTTGGGTTTGCTCATGACGGAATATTCCTGTCGTTTTCCCGGCTTTGCCGGTCGAAATTAGGGGGAAGGCGGCGGCCCGATGCGCGGGCCGCCAGCCGGATCAGCCGTTCTTGACGGTCTCGTAGGCCCACTCGATCCACGGCAGGAGACGCTCGAGGTCTTCCTGCTCGACCGTGCCGCCGCACCAGATGCGCAAGGACGGCGGGGCATCGCGATAGCCGTTGAAGTCGTAGCCGACGTCGCGCTCTTCGAGGAGCTTGACGATCTTCTTGGGCACGGCGGCCTTGTCCTCGTCGGAGAGGCTGTCGTACCATTCGCCCTGGAAAACGAAGCACACGCCGGTGTTGGTGCGCTTGGCAGGGTCGGAGACCATGTTGCGCAGCCACGGGGTCGATTCGATCCAGTCGAGCACGATCTTGGCATTGGCATCGGCGCGTTCGAACATCGCCTTGCGGCCACCCATCGCCTGCGCCCATTCGAGCGCATCGATGTAATCTTCGGTAGCCAGCATGGACGGCGTGTTGATCGTCGCGCCTTCGAAAATGCCGCGATTGATCTTGTCACCCTTCTTCAGGCGGAAGAGCTTAGGCAGTGGCCAAGCCGGATCGTATTCCTCGATGCGGCTGACGGCCTTGGGGCTGAGGATCAGCATGCCGTGCTGCGCTTCGGAACCCATCACCTTCTGCCAGCTGTAGGTCGTGGCATCGAGCTTGGCCCAGTCCATCTCCATTGCGAAGACGGCGCTGGTGGCATCGTTGATCGTGACGCCTTCACGGCCCGGGGCGAGCCAGTCGGTGTTCGGGATCTTCGCGCCGCTGGTGGTGCCGTTCCAGGTGAAGACAACGTCGTTGTCCTGCGGAATACTCGCGAGGTCGGGAATTTCGCCGTAATCAGCGTCGAGCGTGGTCAGCTTGGGCAGCTTGAGTTGCTTGACCGCATCCTGGATCCAGACGTTGCCGAAACTTTCCCACGCCGCGACCGTGGCCGGGCGATCGGGACGCAGCATCGTCCACATCGCGCATTCAAGCGCGCCGGTGTCCGATGCCGGCATGA
>JABDNC010000260.1 GCA_013001165.1 Erythrobacter sp. | reverse complement strand
CCATCGCATCGAGCGCTTCGTCCGCACCTTCGATCTCGTACTTGCCGAAGAGGTCGCGAATGCCGGCGATGAACGTCGGGATCTTGCCGATCGATTCCTCGACCTCGACCACATAGGGGCCCATCTTGCCCTCACTGCGACTTGCTTCGAAGCGGCGCTTGGCAAGCTCAGTCATCGGTTCGGTATCGGGCCATGTGCCAGTGTAGCGTTGTAGCAGTTCGAGCGCCTTGCCGCGGCGATGTTCGGCGGTCTGGTCGGACAGGAGCTGACCGATATTCCCGAACATGCCCTGCGGCACCTGAGAGAAATCGAGCATATACTTGTTACCAAGCTCGATGCCCTCGATGTCCTGCTTCAGCGAGCCGATCAGGATGTCGAGGTCTTGCAGGACATAGGGGTTGGTCTCGGTCGCCTTGGCGGCTTCGAATTCCGCGATCAGGGCCTTGGCGGCGGCGATATAGCGCTCGTCGCGGTCGGCCGACATGTCGTTGACCAGGCCGTCATACTGTTCATAGCCCGCCGAGGAGGCGCCGGTCGGGAAGAAGGACGCCTGCATGGCAATGACCTTCTGTGTGTAGGCATTGCTGGTTTCGACCCAGTCCGGCGTGGCGGGCGCTTCCTGCGCAGCAAGCGGCGCCATGGGCAGGGCGATGGTCGTGGCAGTGGCGAGCGCAATTGCCGCGGCGAAGGTCTTCATGGATTTCTCCCCTCTCTGTTGCGAGCAGGAGTGCGCCTTCGTCGCGTCTATTGCAAGTTGGTGCTAGACGAACGCGTCTTACCAGCGGACGAGCGGCGGGATCGCGTACCGTCCGACCACTGCAAGCAGCGCCACGGGTGCGGTGTGCCAGATGGCAAGGTGCTCGATCGTGTCGATCGGGCAGGCAAGTCCGTAAGCGAAGCTGCCGATCGCGCCTGCGGCCAGACCGGTGAGTGTCCCAGCCGCGCTCAGCGACACGGGCGCACCCCGGCGAAGCCACAGGACGAGCGCCGCCGCGGTAACGAGGCCGAAACCCGTGCCTGCGAGGAAGCAGTCGAGGCCGTACACGTCGTTCGAGATCGCGGAGAAAAGCCCGCCGACACCCAGCATCAATCCGGCGGAGATCGGCAGCAGAGCCAGCATCCCTGCGGACCAGCGCGCGCCTTCCTGGCTGTTGCCCACACTCGGGCTCGCCATGCGCACCACGGCCAGCGCCGCGGCGGCGCCCACAATCGCGAACATGCCGTTGGCGATGAAGAAGATGCCCGACGCGCGGCCCTGCACGATGCCGTGCCACAGGCCGTCGAGCAGCTCGACGAGGATCACCGTCGCAACGGCAGACAGGGCGACCAGCGCGATGCCGTGCCACAGGCGGATCGGCTGGACCGGCTCGAGGTCGCTAGCCAGCGTGTCGATCAGGGAGTTGGGAACCCGGTTCATTATTATTCTGCCTTCTCAACGAGCGCGGACAGCTTCTTGAGCCCGCGATGGATATTCACTTTGACCAGGCTTTCGCTCTGGCCTGTCTTTTTGGAGGCCTCGGCAATCGACAGCCCCTCTATCTTGACCAGTTCGATGACTTCGGACTGTTTTTCAGGAAGGTGCACGAACAGCCGTTCAAGGCTCATCCGGGCCATCACGGCCTCTTCCTCGCTGTCTTCGGGAGCATCATAATCGGCCAGTTCGTCTTCCGCCGAGCGGTAGACCTTGCGCAGGTGATCGACCCAGCGATAGCGCGCGATCGCCGCAAGCCAGGGGTAGAAAGCGCGGGTCGGATCCCAGGTAGCGCGCTTGGCATGGACTGCCATCATCACTTCCTGCACGAGGTCGTCAAGCTGGGCGGGGGCGACGCGCTTCCGGTAAAAGCGTTCGAGCCAGAGCTGCACTTCGGCGAGCAACGCGCGATACGTTCCCGCGTCGCCTTTCTGCGCAGCGGCCATCATGGCGGCCATTTCCTTTTCGTCGGCGATCATGGCGTCCACTCCCCTTGGTTCATGCCTATCACTGCGCGCGCCGAGAGGCGAGGAGGGCGTCGAGCGAGAACAGGCCCCCGCCGCGGCTGACGAGGATTGCGGCCATGGCGACCCACAATATATGCGTCGCCCACCATGCCTCGGGATAGACGAAGAACTGGATGACCAGCGTCATGAGAAACAGCGAGAGGGCGGCGAAGCGGGTGAAAAGGCCGAGCACCAGCAGGATGGGGAACAGGTGCTCGGCATAGGTGGCGAGCGGGACGGCAAGGTCCACCGGCAGGGGGACGCCGGTATATTCGTGCTCGAACAGGAAGTAGGTCGTGTCGTTGATCGACAGCGCAGTGCCTTCTTCCACCTTGGTGCGGCCCGATCGCCAGAATATCCCCGCCAGCGCCACGCGGGTCACGAGCAGTGCAAGGCCTTCGGGCAGGCGGGAGGCCAGAAATGCCGTCAGGCGATCGTATAGGGTCAGTACGTTTTGCATCTGCGTAACCTCGCGTGGTGCTGGCGAAGAGGAGAAGCGTCTAGCGCTTGATCGGCTTCAGCGAGCCCTTGCCCTTGGGCGTCTCGATCTTTTCGCAGGTGCCCTTCTTCACGAGCTTCCAGGCATCACCCTGATAGTCGCGGGTGGAGGTTCCGGCGCAGCTGGTGCCGGGACCGGCGGCGCAATCGTTTTCGCCGGCTTTGGCGACGCCGTAGCATTTTTCCATCGCGGGCTTGCTTTGGGCAGCGGCGGGAGTGGCGGCGAGGCCGGTGGCGACGCCGGCGGTAAGGGCGAGGCCGGCGAGGCGGGCAATCGAAGTGCTGTTCAT
>JABDNC010000248.1 GCA_013001165.1 Erythrobacter sp. | reverse complement strand
GCATGCGCTTGAAGCCGGATTTGGAGTGGGGGTATTTTGGGGGTACTTTCGGGGGGTACCGAAAAGGAGCGATACCCCCAATGGCTTTGAGTGAGATTCAGATCAAGAATGCGAAGGCGGCAGAACGACCCTACAAGCTTGCCGACGGTGAAGGGCTATTCCTCCTCGTAAAAGCGAACGGTTCGAAGCTCTGGCGCATGAAATACCGCTATCGCGGAAAGGAGAAGCTGCTTTCCTTTGGTGCTTATCCTGACGTCGGAATAGCGGCTGCGCGTGAGTTGAAGACGCTTGCAAGGGCTGCCTTGGCCGAAGGCAAGGATCCGATGGTCCACAAGCCTGGTCGAGATTTCGAGCCAGAGAAAACCTTCAAGGCTGTTGCTGAGATGTGGCACAAGAATCGAAAGAGCAGCCTTGATCCAGCTCATGCGAAGCGTGTCTGGTCTCGGATGGAACGGGACGTGTTTCCGGTATTGGGCGAAAGGATGATGCACGAGATCACCCCCCCTGAAGTTTTAGGCGTGATCCGCAATATTGAAGAACGGGGGGCTCTGGATATCAGTCGGCGTGCGAAGCAGAGCATTGGCCAAGTTTTCCAGTTCGCCATCGCGAGTGGGCTTTGCGATGCGGACCCCACGGCTCATCTTCGCGGCGCTCTGAAGCCGCGACCTCGCGTAAAGCATATGGCCAAACTGCCGCTCGCTCTGTTGCCAGAGCTCATAAACAAGCTGGATCAATACAATGAAGAAGGGGAGCGACGCTCCGAGATTACTCGCGCAGCGCTCACCTTCGCGCTTCTGACATGGGTCAGAACGAAGGAACTTCGTTTTGCCAAGAAGCACGAGTTCGAGGATCTAGAAGGAAACTCTCCGCTTTGGCGCATCGGGCCTGATCGAATGAAGATGCACCGTGAGCATATCGTACCATTGTCAATGCAAGCCGCTTCGCTCGCCAAGGACATGATCGCATGTTCTCAAAGTGACTATGTCTTTCCCGGCCAGAAGCGTGGAGTGCCGCTATCCGAAAACACCATGATCTATGGTTTGTATCGTCTGGGCTATCACGGTCGGCAGACTGTTCATGGCTTCAGAGGTCTTGCGAGCACATGGGCCAATGAACAGCTTGTCGAAGTCGGCCAACCGCCAATGTGGATCCGAAAGTACCATGAAGACTGGGTCGAGCTTCAACTGGCTCATAGCGAGGAGAACGAAGTTCGCGGGGCCTATAATGCCGCAGAGTATCTGGCGCCCCGTCGCGCGATGCTTCAAGATTGGGCGAACTTCCTCGATGCGATGCGCGGAAAAACAGGCAATGTTGCGATCTTGAGAGCTGCGTGATTTAGCGTGCTATGCCGGGACTTGGCCCAGCCACTCAACTCGAAGGCGGTCAAAGCCCACAACGACACCCTCGGCGGTGACCTCGAAACCGAAGTCATCGTTCGATGGTTCGTAGCCTTCCAGAACCCAGTGGTCGCCTGCATCTGTCACGATAGCTGCCCCACGCGGGAGATGCTCGAGCCGTCCGCTGATCCTTTTCCGATTCGTGTTCATAGTGCTCCGTATGCCATCCATCTTTGGATAACGCTCCTCACATATCCCGGCGTTTCCCGATTTCTTGGAATTCCACCAGCACGGGATACCGCGCCGGGTCCCGCATTGTAGGCCGCCAATGCGAGATGGATCGCACCAAACCGGTCGAGCATCTGCCTTAGATATCGCGCGCCACCGTCGATATTCTGAGCTGGGTCGTGCCGATTGGTTACGCCGAGTTCTCGTGCGGTTGCAGGCATAAGTTGCGCAAGTCCGGCAGCACCAGCCGGACTGATCGCCATTGGATTAAACCGAGATTCTTGCCAGACCAATGCTTGGAGCAAGCGAGGCGGCAATCGATACCTTGCTTCAGCTTGGCGGATGAGGGGTTCGTAGAGCGTCTCCTTGAAACTTCGGTTGGCGGCCGATGGGTACCCTCCTTCGGTCCCAATGACCGCCAGAGAAGGATCGTACATAACTTCATTGTCTACCGGCTTTTCGACCCTGCTCAGTCGATGATCAAAGACCCGGAACTCCTGCGCCTGAGCGATGGCGGGGATCGCAATTGCGAGCCCGCAACACACGCCAGTTACCCATTTTCGTCTCATTGCGTTCTCTCTTGTCTTGCCTGGACAGGTGGCAGAACATAAATGGAACATAAGGGTGTAGGAAAGCGCCATACGCGTCCGGTAAGAGGAAAGGGGGCAGTCTGCAGGGGCAATTGTGCGGCGATGGAGCCAGTATGTCCGTTTCGAACTCAACCCTATCCCGCCCCTCGCTAGAGGACACCGCTCGCAAGCTCTGCGAGAGCCGCGGCGGCAAGTGGTCAGGCACCAAGGGCATGGCCCGTTGTCCCGCGCATGGTGACCGCAACCCTTCGCTCGGCGTTACGCTTGGCCGGAGGGCTATCCTACTGCATTGTTTCGCCGGATGCGATCAGGCGAGCGTGCTCGCTGCCCTCGCTCGAGAAGGGATCGAGACCTCTGCGCTATTCTCAGGCTCCTCCGACGAGTTTCCGATCCAGCCGCGCTATTCCAGCCAGCCATCGGCTGCAGCACTCCGCATCTGGCGCGATGCTCGACCGTTGCACCGAAGTCCTGCCAAGGCCTACCTCGAAGGGCGCGGCATCCTCGCCACGTCCCATGCGCTGAAATTTCATCCGCGCACGCCGCTTGGACCGAAGGGTCGCGCACGCTTCCTGCCAGCGATGATCGCTGCGGTCAGCCTCGACGAGGGGCCGATTGCCGTTCACCGGACTTTCCTGTCGCAATGCGGCAATACGCAGGCATTGTTTGCGAAGCCGAAACGCGCACTGGGGTCTCTCGGCGAGGCGGCGGTACGTCTGTTCGAACCTGCCGAGGGAAGGCTCGGTCTCGCCGAAGGCATTGAAAGCGCGATGTCGGCCTATGCGCTCACTGGTATCCCGACGTGGGCAACGCTGGGCAATGGACGCTTCGGGCTGGTTGCCATTCCGGAGAGCGTGAGCGACCTTCATCTCTTCGTGGATCACGATTCTGGCGGCGACCTTGCAGCCGAGCGCGGGCGAGGGGCCTATCTCCGTGAAGGGCGGCAAATCCAAGTTCGACGGCCTAAGTTGCGCGGTACCGACTGGAACGACGAGCTCCAGTCATGGCTGCGCCGAAAGGCGTGTCGCTAAGAGGAGAGAGAGCTTCTCGAATTCCTGACCCGGCAGAGGGCGCATGTCCCGATGCCTCAACCAGGAGGACGACAAGCCATGTTTCAGTCAGACTTTTTTCCAGACCGCGAGACATCGAGCACAATTCCGCTCGCTTTCGCAATCGGTGAACGAATTTCCCGGCGACTTGCGGATGGATGCCATCTCACCCGACCTGACATTTCCGAGTTTTTCGCCGCTCAAACCGACGTGCAGGACTGGGGCAGTGCGTGGACCATCGACGACTACAACAACGCGGTCGAGATTGGCGCCTTGCTCTGGCTCCGCGAGTTCTCACGCATCGACCTCGATACAGGTTTCCACGAGGCTGCAGCACGGTTCGATTGGCTCGATGCAGCCTTACCGCCTCGCCACGTGCGCAGCGACTGCCAAGTCGAGCTACAGCAGTTTTCGACGCCGCCGATCCTTGGATGGCTCATGGCCAAAGCCGCTTGCCTCGCCCCGCGCGATCGCGTTCTCGAACCGTCAGCCGGGAATGGCGCTCTTGCGCTTTGGGGCGACGTTCGAGGGTGCTCGCTGACGCTGAACGAGATCGATCGCGCGCGCGGCGATGCGCTGGCGCATATCTTCCCAGATGCCCGGCTATCCGCACATGATGGCGAGTTGGTTGCAGAACTGACCGATGGCCATAGTTCCAGCCTCAACCCCAGCGTCATCCTGATGAATCCTCCCTTTGCTCGAAGCCGCGAGCGGGGCGTCGATGGCCGCACGGCAATACGCCACTTGCGCAGCGCGCTTCGGATTTGCGCGGTAGGAGGTCGCCTCGTGGCCATTCTCCCGGACAGCTTTGACGCCGCGACCTTTGTCGAAGACCAGGAACAGGCGTCGCTGCTGCTCGACGTCCGGCTGTCGGGCGCATTCTCGCGAAGCGGAACCGGGATCGCGGTCAGAATGGTCGTCATCGACAAGGAGCCTCTTCAGGACGCTTCCACGATCACGGGGGAGTTCGCCGACCTCACCGAACTGAATTCCTGCCTAGCGCATTTGCCTGATCGTGCGCCTTTGCAGGCCAACGTTCATCGCCTTCCGGTACGCTCGGTTGCGACCTCGGTAAGCGGCGCTGCTTCGCGCAAGCCGGTTGCTCCTTTCCTGACTGCAGCCGCCCAGAAAAGCGCGGCAGTCGCGCTCAACTATGAAGCCCTGGCAGAGCCTGCACCCGTTCCCGAGCAGGCGGGCATCTACCTGCCTTACCGACCGAGCCGCGTCATCATGGACGATGCACCTGTTCACCCGACGCCGCTCGTAGAATCGGTCGCGATGGGCTCGGTCGCGGCACCGGTAGCGAAAGCGCGCCCTTTGCTTCCCGTGAACTGGCAGGAGGGCAAACTGCTCTCGGCCGCACAGTGCGAAACACTGATCTACGCTTGCGAGGCATTCACCCGCGACCTTCCCGGGCAATTCCGTCCAAGCCAAAAAGGAACGACGGTCGAACTCGCGGAGGACGGTCACTCCTACCGGCAAGGCTTTTTCCTCGGTGATGGTACGGGCGCAGGCAAGGGTCGCCAAATCGCGGGCGTCATGATGGATCGCTGGCTCTCGGGCCAACGCCGTCACATCTGGATCACCAAGAACGAGGCACTGCTCGAAGACGCGCGCCGCGACTGGGAGGCGCTTGGCGGGCTCCCGCTCGACATCCAGCCGCTCTCCCGATGGAATCTCGGAAGTCCTGTGACAATGGCGGAGGGTATCCTGTTTGTAACCTATCCAACGCTTCGCTCGGGACGCGCCGAGGACACAAGGCTCGATCAGATCCTCGACTGGGCCGCCGAGCAATTCGAGGGCGTGATTGCCTTCGACGAAGCGCATTCCATGGCTAATGCGCTCGGCTCTTCCTCGACCCGCGGCAATGTCAAAGGATCGGAGCAAGGGATGGCAGGTCTCAGGCTTCAGAACCATCTGCCGCGAGCACGTGTTCTGTACGCTTCCGCTACCGGCGCGTCTGACATTGCCAACCTCGGCTACACAGCCCGCCTTGGACTGTGGGGGCCAGAAACCGCGTTCCCAACGCATCAGGCATTCATGACCGAGATCCGCGCCGGCGGCGTCGCGGCGATGGAACTCGTCGCCCGCGATCTCAAGGCACAGGGGCTCTACCTTGCCCGTGCGTTGTCCTTTGCCGGGGTCGAATACGAGATCCTCGAACATCAGCTCACGCAGGCGCAGGTGCGGATCTACGATGCCTACGCCGATGCCTGGGCGATCATCCACCGCAATCTCGACCAAGCACTCGAAGCCACAAGGGTGGTCGATGAGGACAGCGGCGATACGCTCAATCGCAACGCCAAGGCAGCGGCGCTCTCGATATTCGAAGGCACCAAGCAGCGCTTCTTTGGGCAGCTTCTGCTCTCGATGAAACTGCCGAGCCTGATCCCGGCAATGGAAGAGGCGCTCGGCGATGATCATTCGGTGGTGGTGCAGCTGGTCTCGACCGCTGAGGCCATGCTTGACCGACGCCTGGCCGATCTCTCGGACGAGGAGCGAGAAGCGCTCGATATCGATCTCTCTCCGCGCGAATATGTCATCGACTATCTCGCGAAGAGCTTCCCGGTGCGCCTGATGCAGGTCTTCACTGACGAGGAAGGCAATTTGCGATCCGAAGCGATGAGCGACGATCACGGCAATCCCGTTCTCTGCTCGCGTGCCATCGCTGCGCGCGACGCGCTGATCGAACAGCTTTGCGCCCTTCCGCCAATCGCCACTGCACTCGATGCCATCATCGAGCACTTCGGGACCGAGGCTGTGGCCGAGGTCACAGGCCGCACGCGCAGGTTGGTCTTGGGACGCGACGGTCAGCAGCGGCTTGAACGTCGAAGCGCAAGCGCCAACGTCGCTGAAGCACAGTGCTTCATGGACGGGACGAAGCGTATTCTGATTTTCTCGGACGCGGGGGGTACGGGCCGATCCTATCACGCCGATCTCGATGCGCAGAACCAGCAGCGCCGCGTCCATTTTCTCCTCGAACCGGGCTGGCGCGCGGACAATGCAATCCAGGGTCTTGGCCGGACAAACCGTACTAACCAGGCTTCTGCGCCGCTGTTCCGCCCGGTCACGACCGATGTGAAGGGCGAACGCCGCTTCATCTCGACAATCGCGCGAAGGCTCGACGCATTGGGCGCTCTCACACGCGGCCAGCGTCAGACAGGGGGACAGAACCTGTTCGACCCTGCCGACAATCTCGAAAGCGATTATGCGAAGGACGCGCTCTCGCGCTGGTTCCACCTGCTTTACGATGGAAAACTCGAGGCGGTTGGTTTCGGGGACTTCGTCGAGCTAACAGGCCTCAAGCTCGAGAACCCCGATGGCGGCCTGAGCGATAACCTTCCCACGATCCAACGCTGGCTCAATCGCATACTTGCGCTCCCGATCGCACTGCAGAACGCCATCTTCGAGGAATATCTCGGACTTGTGGAAGCGCGCATCGAGGCCGCACGCGAGGCTGGCACGCTCGATCTGGGTTTGGAGACGGTCCGCGCCGACAGCTTTACGGTGCTGTCTGATGAAGTTCTCCGCAC
>JABDNC010000227.1 GCA_013001165.1 Erythrobacter sp. | reverse complement strand
AGCGCAACAACCTGAGCCAGGACCTCGAGCTCAAGCCTGGCGAACAGCAGCGCGTGGGCGATGTTATCGTCCGCGTGAGCGCCTGCGAACGCACCGCGCCGTGGGAATATGACAAGGACGAAGGCGCTTTCGTCCAGCTGCTCGTGCTCGAACGCGGCAGCACCAGCGATTTCCGCAAGGTCTTTTCCGGCTGGCTCTACAAGAACAAGCCTTCGATCAACGTGGTCGAGCACCCGATCTATGACGTGTGGGTCAAGGCCTGCGCGATGGAATTCCCGGGCGAAGAGTGAGCATTCGCTGCGGCGATCGCCTGCGGTATTCGCCTTGAGGGAACGCCGCGGGCCGAGTGCAGCAATCCCAGATATTGCGATTGCGGCATGGCGACCGCGCCCAGCGAGGCGAGGTGGTCGGTCATGAACTGGCAGTCTAGCAGCGCATAGCCCGAGGCGCGCATCGCCGCGACCAGCCAAGCAAGCGCGACCTTGCTGGCATTGTCGGCGCGCGAAAACATGCTTTCGCCGCAGAACACGCGGTCGAAGGCGACGCCGTAGAGGCCGCCCACCAGCCTGTCTTCCTCCCACACTTCGATGGAATGGGCATATCCCTGCTCCTGCAGCGCGATATAGCTCGCCTCGATCTGGTGGCTAATCCAGCTTTCCGCATGTTCTTCGCGCGGCTCGGCGCAGGCAGAGATGACGGACGGAAAATCCTTGTCGCAAGTCACACGATAGCGATCCTGCCGGATGACCTTTTTCAGGCTCTTAGACATGCGGAAGGTGTCGAGCGGAATGATCGCCCGTTCGCGCGGTTCTACCCAGTATACTTCGCGGTCGTTCCTGTGGTCGGCCATGGGAAAGATGCCGCTGCGATAGGCTTGCAGCAGCGATTCTGCCGGAATCAGGTCGGGAACGGGGGCATGCATGGCGATATCGAACCTAACAGTTTGTGCGAGCGTGCGATACGTGTCTTGCCAAGTGGGCGCACCTCTACTAATGCGCGCGCTTCCGGCTGCAGGGGTGTAGCTCAGCTGGTAGAGCATCGGTCTCCAAAACCGAGGGCCACGGGTTCGAATCCTGTCACCCCTGCCATTTTCTTCCATTCTGCTTGTCGCCCGCGTCCGCGCGCTTTATCGCGCTGACCCATGACAGAAGAAGAAAAACGCAAACGCGGCATTCAGGACCGCAAGTTCTACCCTGCACATAAAGAAGCCCAGTTCGAAAAGAAGGGCCTCGAAACACACACTCCGCAGACCGAACATCCCTCATACAAGCTGGCATTCCAGGACAAGGACTTCCTCCTGCGCGAGGAACTGCGCCCGGTTCGCTTCCAGCTGGAGCTGCTCAAACCCGAGATGGTTCTCGACGAAGCCGGGGTCGGTTCGACGCTGGTCATGTACGGCAGCGCCCGCATTCCCCCGCCCGAGGCGGCCGAGACGGCGCTGGAAGGCGCGAAGGACCTGCCCGAAGACGAACGCAAGGTCGTCGAAAGCCTCGTCGCGAAAAGCAAGTATTACGAAGAGGCCCGCAAGCTGGGCAAACTGGCCACCGAAAAATCGATCATCGAGGACGGTAAGCGTCAGTTCGTCGTGTGCTCGGGCGGCGGCCCTTCGATCATGGAAGCGGCAAATCGCGGCGCCAGCGAGGCGGGCGGGGAATCGATCGGCCTCAACATCATCCTGCCCCACGAGCAGGCGCCCAACCAGTATGTGACGCCTTACCTCTCGCTCAACTTCCACTATTTCGCGCTGCGCAAGATGCACTTCCTGCTGCGTGCGCGTGCGGTGGCGGTTTTCCCGGGCGGCTTCGGCACGTTCGACGAGCTGTTCGAACTACTCACGCTGATCCAGACCGGAAAGATGAAGCCTATCCCGATCCTGCTGTTCGGCAAGGATTTCTGGACCCGCGTCGTCAACTTCGAAGCGATTGCCGAGGAAGGCACGATCTCGAAGAAGGACCTCGACCTGCTGCACTGGTGCGAGACTGCAGACGAGGCCTGGGCCTATCTCTGCGATTTCTACGATCTGGGCTGCTAGCCCTCGTCGGGAGTGGACAGCTTGCGCACCGCATGGTGTCCGAGCGGTCCGCTCCCCTCACCGAAACCGGGCGCCTGTTCAATCGCCGCATAAGTGAATGCGCGGGCGATCCGCACTGCATGGGTGAGCGGCTGGCGCATGGCGAGCAGCGTGGCGAGCGCGGCGGAAAGCGTGCAGCCCGTGCCATGCGTATGGCGCGTGTCGATCCGCGAATGGCCGAAGCTGGCAAGCTTGCCGCTGGCCGATACGACATAGTCGATCACCTGGTCGCCTTCGCCATGCCCGCCCTTGGCCAGCACGGTGGTGTCGTATTTGCGTGCCAAGTCGAGCGCTGCCTCGAATACCTCCTCGCTGTCGATTTGCCCGCGCCCCGTCAGGGCAGCAAGTTCGGGAAGGTTGGGCGTGACCACGGTTGCGATCTTCATCAGCGCGTCGAAGCCGGCGATAGTGGCTTCATCGGCAAGGACCGATCCGCTGGTGGCCACCATGACAGGGTCGAACACGATCGGCCCGGCGAAGGTGTCGAGCCGTTCGGCAAGCCTCATCGCGATTTCGGGCGATCCGAGCATGCCGATCTTGATCGCATCGACACCGATGTCGCCGATGCAGCTGTCGATCTGGTCCATCACGAGGTCGGGATGCATCGCGCCCACCTGTTGGACGCCGCGCGTATTTTGCGCAGTGACCGCCGTGATCGCGGTCATTGCATATCCGCCGAGCATGGCGATCGTCTTGATGTCGGCCTGGATGCCGGCACCGCCCGAACTGTCGGACCCGGCAATCGACAGGATGCGGGGAGTGGGCGTGAACTCGCTCATCCCTTGAACTTGCGCTCGGTGCTCGGCGGGAATTTATCCTGCAGCTTTGCGGCACGGGTCGGGCGATCCATCAGCTCGCCGCCGCAATTGGGACAAAGATCGTCGAGCGCATCGCTGCAATCGGCACAGAAGGTGCACTCGAAGCTGCAGATGAAGGCGCCGGGCGCATCGGCGGGAAGGTCGGTGCCGCAGCGTTCGCAATCGGGGCGCATTTCCAGCATCAGACGGCCTCCCTCACGGCATCGCAAATGCGGTCGACGACCGCCTCGACCTGCGCGGCATCGTCGCCTTCCGCCATGACGCGGATAACCGGCTCGGTGCCCGAGGGTCGGATCACGAGACGGCCGGAGCCCTCGAGCTCCTTCTCCGCATCGGCGATCACGGATTTGACCGTTTCGTTCTCCAGCGGCTTGCCACCGGAATAGCGGACGTTCTTCAGTAGCTGCGGAACGGGGTTGAAGACATGGAGCAATTCGCTCGCTTTCTTCCCGGACCGCACGACGCTGGCAAGGATACGCAGTGCTGCGACGGTGCCGTCTCCCGTGGTCCCGAAATCGGTCAGAATCATGTGACCCGATTGCTCGCCGCCGACGTTGAAGCCACCTTCCTTCATGCGTTCGAGGACGTAGCGGTCGCCCACTTTGGTCCGCTCAAGCGTCAGGCCGATGCTGTCGAGATAGCGCTCGAGGCCTAGATTGCTCATAACCGTGGCGACCACGCCGCCGCCCTTAAGATCGCCGCGAGCGTGCAGGCGCGTTGCGATCAGCGCCATGATCTGATCGCCGTCGACCGCCTCGCCCTTCTCGTCGATGACGATCAGCCGGTCAGCATCCCCGTCTAGCGCGATACCGATATCGGCACCTTCCTCCACGACGCGGGCCTTGATCGCATCGAGCGCAGTCGAGCCGACGCCGTCGTTGATGTTGGTGCCATTGGGCGAAACGCCCATGGTGATGACTTCCGCGCCCAGTTCCCAGATCGCGCTGGGGGCGACCTGGTAGGCGGCGCCGTTGGCGCAATCGATCACGACCTTGAGTCCATCGAAGCGGATATCGTTGGCGACCGACTGCTTGACTGCGTGGATATAGCGTCCGGCTGCATCGTCGATCCGGCGGGCACGGCCGATGCGGTGCGGTTCGACCAGCAGCGGCTCCTGTTCGAGCAGGAGTTCGATCGCCGCTTCGGCCTCGTCCGACAGTTTGTAGCCATCGGGCCCGAACAGCTTGATGCCGTTATCCTCGAAGGGATTGTGACTGGCGGAAATCATTACGCCGAGATCGGCGCGCATTTCATGGGTCAGCAGCGCGATTGCGGGCGTAGGCAGCGGCCCGGTCATGATCACATCCATCCCGACGCTGGTGAAACCGGCCACCAGCGCGCTTTCCATCATATAGCCCGACAGGCGCGTGTCCTTGCCGATCACGACGCGGTGGCGATGGCCTCCGCGCAAGAAATGCGTGCCTGCCGCCTGGCCGACCCTCATCGCGGTGGCGGCGGTCATCACGCCTTCATTAGTGCGCCCGCGAATACCGTCGGTGCCGAAAAACTTGCGCGACATCCGGATCCCCTTGTCTGTCTGCGGCGCCCTTCTGACGCGGAAAAGCCTCGAAGAAAAGACTGCTTACCCCCCTTTCCGTTCCTTTCGCCGCAGCCTAGTGCAACTTCGCGCGCTCTGGTGCGTTAGGGTCGCAACGGAATTATATTCACACCAACCCAAGAGGGGACAATTCGCATGGCTTTTGAGCTGATCGACCTTCCTTACGACGACACGGCGCTGGAGCCTGCCGTATCCGCAAAGACGCTGAGCTTTCACCACGGCAAGCACCACAAGGCGTATATCGACAAGACCAATGCAGCCATCGAAGGCACCGATCTTGCCGGCAAGAGCCTTGAAGAAGTGATCGCTTCGGCACGCGGCAGCAACCAGGGCCTGTTCAACAACTCGGCACAGAGCTGGAACCACGGCTTCTACTGGCACTCGATGGCCGCGGAAGAAACTTCGGCTTCGGACGAACTCAAGAGCATGATCGACGATGCCTTCGGCTCGGTCGAAAATCTCAAGAGCAAGCTCGCAGAACGCGGCGCCGGCCATTTCGCCAGCGGCTGGGTCTGGCTCGCAGTCAAAGACGGCAAGCTCACGATCGAGGAAACGCATGACGGCGATACGCTGGCCGACCAGGACGGCGTGAACCCCCTGCTGGTAATCGACCTCTGGGAACATGCCTATTACCTCGACCACCAGAACGCGCGTCCCGCCTATCTCGATGCGGTCAACGGCAAGCTCAACTGGAGCTTCGCGAGCGAGAACCTCGTCCGCGGCACGGCATGGACCTATCCCTGCTGATAGCTGCCAATATCGGTAGAAAAAGAAGGCCCGCCGCGCTCCTGCGCTGCGGGCCTTTTACGTATCGGATGAGTCTTGCGCCATCTCGAGGACGTTGTTGGCGAAAAGCGGCTCGCCGAAGATGAAGCCGATAAGGTTCGGTCTCCCGACATGGTCGAACAGGGCCGTCAGCATCAGCAGGATCGGCACCGACAATAGCGCGCCAAAGATTCCCCAGATCCACGTGAAATAGGACAGGGCGATCAGGATCATCACCGGGTTCATGGTGAAGCGCGCACCGAGGATCGAGGGGGTGATGACATTGGCCTCAACCGTATGTAGCCCGAGATAGGCCGCCGCCGGGATCAGACCGATGAAAACCGTTTCGGTCGTCGCTATGCCGAACAGGGCGAGCAACCCGATCATCAGCGTCGGGCCGATATAGGGCAAGAAATTCAGGATCGCAGCGAGGCCGCCCCACATGATTGGTGCATCTACGCCGAGCGCCCAGGCGCCAAGTGCGACAACCACACCGACGCCCAGATTGATGAGGCCGACAGTCAGGATATAGGCCGCGACCCGGTCCTGCACTTCGCGCAGCACGCGCGCGGCCTTGATACTGGTGCCGAAGCTGGTCCGCCCGAACAAAAGCCGCTGGCGAAGGCGGACGCGCGCTTCGATCATGAAGAAGGCCATCAGGAGCGTGAGGATGGTCTCGATCACGAAGCTCGGCGTGGCAAAAGCGAGTTCTTCGAGCAGGCTGGGCGTGGCCACCACAACCTCGCGTTCCTCGCCCCGGCTCATGAGGTCGGCGAGCTGGTCGTTCATCTGCCCGATCCAGGCGAAGCGGTTGCGCAATTCCGCGAACCGGTCGGCCACGTTCTGCGCCATGGTCGGAAGTTCGTCGAACAGTGTCACCGCCGGTTGCAGGATCAGCGCGAGCGCCAGCAACAAGATCGCAAAGAAGAACAGCAGCGCGGTGAGCGACGCCAGCACATTCGGAATGCCCCAGCCGTTGAGCTTGTCCGCCAGCGGCGAGAGGATGACGGTGAGAATGATCGCCGTGACCACCGGCAGGAACACGACCGAGCCGATCGACAGCACGAAGGGCAGGGCAAAGAACAGCCCCAGACCGATCAGCACCACGAGCGCCGAAATCAGCCGCAGCTCCTGTTCGGCGAATGCAAGGCGCCGACCGCGAACCGCAGGGGCTGGATCGCTGGCAGTCCTTTCGCTGATCTGATCGCCGTCGCTCATCGCTTCCTTGTCTGCCGCGATGTCAGGCCGAGGGCAAGAACCCTCAACTGCGCGCCGCTACACCCTGGCCGGCCGCGACATCATCCAGTTCTTCGAGAATGGCGCGGTGGGCGGTATCGTCCTCGATCGAACGCTTGGGGATCGAGCCGTCGGCAAGCATCGTGTTGAGAGCAGAGCGCGCACGGCCCACCCGGCTCTTGATGGTGCCGACTGCGCAGCCGCAGATATTGGCGGCTTCTTCGTAGGAGAACCCGCCTGCGCCGACGAGCAGCAAGGCTTCCCGGCGCTCGGGAGGCAGCGTCAACAGCGCGCGGTGCATGTCCGACAGGTGGATCGGTTCCTCCTGTCCGGCAGGTGCGGTCAGCACACGTTCGGCAACGGTCTCGTCATATTCGCCGCGAAAGCGGTTGCGGCGCATGTCGGTGAGATAGGCGTTGCGCAGGATCACAAAGGTCCATGCGCGCATACTGGTCCCGGGCTGGAAACGTTCCTGCGCGGCCCACGCTTTGAGAAGCGTTTCCTGCACCAGATCGTCGGCCATGTCGGCGCGACCGCACAGGCCGCGGGCAAATGCGCGCAGGTGCGGCACAACTTCGGTGAGTTCGCGTTTGAAGTCGGCCTTTTCGGAAGCCGTCCGTTCCGTAGCCCCCATCAGTCCTTAGCATCCAGTTGCGAAAGTAAATCCTTGAAAGAATCCGGCAGAGGCTCCTCTACCACCGAATCATACAGTTTGCGAAGCCCGTTGGCCCATTCCGGCTGGGCTTCCTTGCGAGGCGGCTTTTTCGCCTCGCCGGCGCCTTTTTCAGGCTGCTGTTCAGAAGATTGTTGTGCATTCATCGCGTATGGTTTCGCCCTTGCCATTCCGAAAACGACCTCGCGCGCGTTGCACGAAATGGCCCCCGGTGCTCGATCCCTTTGTGCACGCTGAACGCAACCGGGCCAATTCCGTTCCATTCTCGATGCAAAAGACTTGGCACCGGCGGAACAATCTGCGCACCCGCGGATAGTACGCCCACACAGGCAGTTCGAGAGAGACACTAAGCTGGTTGAGAACGATCTCATGACGAGGGGGAGTCGCAAGCGATGGCTCGTGGAATATCCGCGGGCCGTGCCGCTTGCCATTTTCGCTCTTGTCGCGGCGATCACTGTGCTCGCTGTATTCTCGATCGAGCGCGGCGAACGCGTTCGTTCGACCGCCGAGCTCAATCGCCAGGCGGTAACGATGGCCTCCGCGATCGAACGCCGCGCCTATTCGAACTCCTCCTTCCTTCGTGCCGGTGCTGCGCTGTTTGGTGCACAGGAAGAAGTCACCGCCGAGATGTTCCGCACCTTCGTCGCTGAGTTGCGGCTGGACGCGGACTATCGCGGCGCGGAAGGTATTGGCTGGGCTCCGGCTATCGGGACCTCGCAGATCTCCGATTTCGAGCAATCTCTCAACGAAGGCCGTGTCGGGCTAACCAAGATATCACCGTCGCTGGAAGAGCAGCCGCGCAGACAGCTCGTGCCGATCCTCTTCCTCCAGCCCGACACTTTGCGGAATCGACGCGCGCTCGGTTTCGACATGTATTCCGAACAAATCCGCCGCGAGGCGATGGACGAAGCGACCCGTACCGTCAGGCCAACTGCCAGCGGTCGGATCACACTGGTCCAGGAGGGCGGCGGATCGGAAGCTGGGTTCATCATCTATATGCCGGTCTTCGACGGCTTTGGTGCGTCCCGGAGCCTGAAGGGTTTCATATACAGTCCGTTCAACGCGGCGCAGTTCATAGCGTCTGCTTCCGACCTCACCCGGGGCGAAGATGCCGGTATCCGGCTCTACGATATTCGCGGCGGCGAGCGCCAGTTGATGGCTCAGCTGGAAGGCTGGAGCGAGGAGGGCGAAACGGTCGAGCGCGAAGTGGACTTGGCCAACCGCACGATGGTACTCGTCGTGCAGTCCGGCCGTGACGATGTCCTTTCGCCGCTCTCCATGATTACGCTGCTGTTCGGGCTGGCGGTCGCCAGCCTGCTGCTGGTCGTCGCCCGCCTGCTCACGCGCCAGGCACAGGAAGACAGTCGCTCTCTGGAATGGTTTGCAGAGCAGAACTCGATCCGCAATTCTCTCACGCGCGAGCTCAATCACCGCGTGAAGAACACGCTCGCCAATGTCCTATCGATCGTCTCACTGACGCGCCGCCGCGCGGAATCTCTCGACGAGTTTGCGACCGGCATCGACAATCGCATCCGTGCGCTTTCGGCAACGCATGACCTTTTGACCAATTCCGAGTGGGGCACCACCCCGATCGCGTCGGTCGTCCAAGTCGAGCTTGCGCCTTACGCCAATGACGATGATCACACGGTCGATACCGGAGGTCCCGATGTCGAACTGGCGCCGAACGATGCCCTCTCCTTGGGCCTGGCGATCCACGAACTTGCGACGAATGCTGCCAAATATGGCGCGCTGAGTCGCACGGGAGGGAAGGTCGAGGTGCGCTGGTCGCTCGTCAACGACAAGCTTGCGCGCATTCGCTGGGTCGAAAGCGGAGGCCCTGAGGTTTCTCCTCCGGAAAAGCGCGGGTTCGGCACGGACCTGATCGAGAAGATCGTAGCGCATGAGCTGCGTCATCCGGTCGAACTCCACTTCGACCCAGAGGGCGTGCGCTGCACGCTGCTCGTCCCGGTCAGGGAGCCGAGCGAATTCGAACTGCGCAGTTCGTCCCCTTCGACCAGGGGGCACTGATCTTCGCAGGGCCGAAATGAGCCGCCGCGACATCAGGACATCATGAGGTAAAAAGAAAGGCCGCCCGGATCGTCTCCGGGCGGCCATTCCCCTTTTGACTTATCGGCGGCTCAGCCGAGCGGGCGGCTCGAACCGAAGAACAGTGCCTGGCTGATCGCAGCGCGCACCGTCTGTTCCTGGAACGGCTTGGTCACGAGATAGGTAGGCTCGGGACGATCGCCAGTCAGCAGGCGTTCGGGATAGGCGGTGATGAAGATCACCGGCACGCTGTCGATCGCGAGAATGTCGTCGACCGCGTCGAGGCCCGAAGAACCGTCGGCAAGCTGGATGTCCGCGAGCACGAGGCCCGGGGTCTTCTCAGCGACGACTTCTTGCGCCTGTGTACGCGTCGCGGCGGTGCCGCACACTTCATGACCGAGCGAGGTCACGAGGTCTTCGAGCTGCATCGAGATGAGCGGCTCGTCTTCGATGATCAGCACGCTGGTCGTGCTCTCGCGGTCGATTTCGCTGACGGCTTCCTGCACGAGCCGTTCGACTTCGTTGGCCTCAAGCTCCATGATTTCGCCGGCCTGTTCGACACTGAAATCTTCAAGCGTGGTCAACAGCAGGGCCTGGCGATTGAGCGGAGTGATCGACTTGAGGCGATCCTGCGCTGCGCCTTCGTGGCTCACGCCATCGCCATCGTCGCTCACATCGAGATAGGCGCTGGCCCAAACCTTGTTGAAAGCGCGATAAAGCGGCACGCGACCACCTTCGAGCGAAGACTTGAGCTGTTCGTCCGCAAGTGCTGCCTCGAGAGTAGCGCGAACGAAGGCATCTCCGGTTGCCTGCGATCCCGTCAGCGCGCGCGCATAGCGGCGCAGGTAAGGCAGGTTTTTAGCAATCTGGTCACCAAGCGACATATAACCCCTTCCGTGGTTTGCGCGTGGAGAACGTCCGTACACGAGTTAGGTTCCTTAAGCTGCTGACAGAATACCGCGATTTGACAAACGAGATAATTGCTCCGACGAAATGCTCCGGCGAGAACTTCATTTCGCCTCACTTGGGGGTGCTGCGGTGTTCGAAGTCTCCGATCCGTACGATTGCCTGAATTGCCCGCTCCAGGATTGCCGTGGCCTGCGCCCGCTGGAAGAAAAGCAGCGGACCTATATGAACGACTTCAAGGATGGCGAGGTCCGCTGCGAGCGTGGCGACACCATCCTGTGCGAGGGCGAACACGCACGCTCGCTCTACACGGTCCTCGAAGGGATGCTGATCCGCTACCGCTCGATGGAAGATGGCAGGCGGCAGATCGTGAATTTCATGTTTCCGGGGGACCTCGTCGGGCTGCAGGGCGCATTCGACGAGCCGGCAAGTCACACGGTCGAAGCACTGATACCGGCACGCATGTGCGTCTTTCCCCGGACCGATTTCACCTCGCTGATCAAGGAGCACCCGCGCCTCGGCTACGATATCACGTGGCTGGCGGCGAAGGAGGAGACCGAACTCGAAGGACACATCGTCTCGCTCGGCCAGCGCAGCGCGAAGGAGCGGGTCGTCTATCTTGCCACCTGGCTGCTCGACCGTGCGCTTGCGACGGGGATAGCAGATGAAGGAAACACGCTGTCGATACCCGTTACCCAGTCGCAGATCGCGGATATGCTGGGCCTCTCGCTAGTCCACACCAATCGCACGATCCGCGCGCTCGACCGCGAGGGGTTGGTCGAATGGAGCGCGCGCGAGTTGTGCGTGCCGGACCTTGAAAAGGCTTCGGATTTTTCCGGTTTCGACCGCAGCGGCCGCGGTTCACGCCCATTTATCTGAGGGGTGTAACAGCCTTTCGAAAAAAATTGATCTGATCGGGGAACCCCATTCCTGCTGGGTCATTTAGCTTATGTCACCGCCGAGACCCCCCCTCCCGTCCAAGCGGCTGGTGATACGATCCCGAAAGGCCTTCGCTCCTAGAGAGCGGAGGCCTTTTTTCTTGCATGGCCGAAATGCGGCGCCTGTCAGGCGCAACAAGCCCCGAAGCAATCGAAGCGGCGCAGATCCTGAAGAGATTACTTTGTGGTAAGGGCGCCGCGCAGGCGCGAGAAAATACCGGTGCGTTCGGGCCTGCCGAGTAACTCGACGAGGTCCGAAGGGTCGTACGGCTTTTCGAGCACGCATCCCAGGGCCACGATCTCTTCCGGAATGTCTTCGGGCGATCCCGTCGAAAATATGATGCGCGGGCCTTCCGGCCCGAGCGTACGCACGAGTTCGGCGATTGCCCAGCCATCGTCCCGGTCGGACAGATGAACGTCGAGTACGATCGCATCGGGACGCTTGCGGCGCAGCGCCGCAAGCGCGGTTTCGGTGCTGGCGCAGAGTTCGATCTTGCCCACACCTGCATCTGAAAGGGCATTCTCGATGGTCATCGAAAGAATGGCATCGTCTTCCACCACAAGGACGTGAAGGGGCAGCTTTCTCGCTGCTTTGTTATTACCGCTGCGCTTCATGGTGTTCCGTGAATACCGGAATGCCGCCCCATCGCGACACCCCAACTCCCGAACGGCGCTCGGGGCTTCGCGGTTCCCGTGTGATGCGATTGTGCAGCCGACTGTTGCTGCGGCGCCACGAATGCGTCGATGGGCAGGCTCAAAGCTGTTTTTCGTAGATAACGTACTCGCGGTTGATGGAGCTTTCGATGGCATCGGCAATGGCGACCATCCCCTTGTTGTCATCGAGGATCCAGCCGATTTCGGCCCGCTGCGACCAGTGAATGCCGGTCGCATTGTCACGGATCTTGCTGATCATCATGAAGGCAAGCTGGCTGGCAAGACGCGAGCTCTGGAATTCCTTGAGCACGCCCATCAGCGGGACACGCATGTCGAGACCGGTGGGTTTGCGGAGCGCGCGCAGCAGGTGGAACCAGCCGAAGGGGAGCAGCTTGCCGCGGACTTTCTTCAGCACGCGGTTGAGATCGGGCAGCACCACCATGAACGCGACCGGACGTCCGTCCAGTTCGGCGATCATGTTGAGTTCGGGCCTCACGACCGGTTTCAGCTTCTTGGCGGCGTAGGCAATCTCGTCCTCGGTGAAAGGTACGAAGCCCCAGTTGGTCGACCAGGCATCGTTGAGGATTTCCAAGACCGTGCGGATTTCCTCGTCCCAGCGCGATTTGTCGACCCCACGCACACGAATGCGCTCGTTGCGTTCGCCCGACTGGACGATCCGCTGCACGATGCGGGGAAACGGATTTGTGATATCGAGGTCGTAGGTCAGCAGGCTCTTCGCGTGGGTGTAGCCGGCGCCCTTGATCATAGGTTCGTATTCGGCAGGGTCGTGGCCCATCATGATCATCGGCGAATGGTCGTGGCCCTTGACCAGCAGGCCCGGCTCTTCCCAGATCGACAGCGAAATCGGGCCGATGACACGGGTCATCCCTTTCTCGCGAAGCCATTCCTCGGCCCGTGCGAGCAACGCCTGCGCCACCGCCTCGTCCTCTGCGTCGAAATACCCGAACATGCCGGTACCCGGGCCCATGCCCTGTTCCTTGGGCAGTTCGAGTGCGAGGTGGTCGATATGCGCCGCAATCCGGCCCACCGGCTTCCCGCCGCGCTTCGCAAGGAACAGCTGGACGCTGGCATGGCCGAAGAAGGGGTTCTTGTCCGGATCTATCAGTTCGAGCTGTTCGGAGCGGATCTGCGGCACGGTGTGTTCAACGCGCGCGGCAAATTCGCGCCCCAGGTCGACGAAGGCGGCGCGTCCCTTCTTGCCCTCGACAGCTTCGATAACAATATTCTGGTCAGCCACGCATTGGTCCCCTGATTGGCGCTCTGTTCAGCCACTGTTAGCCCTGCGTGTGGCAGTTGATCGTTGTCAAGGAATCGCGCCGCCTCGATTACTATGATCGAGAGCGGGCACTGTCCTTTTTCGTGCCTTTGCACTAAGGCCGCCCCCAGGAAAAAGACCATGAAACTCGACCAGACCCTTCCGGCCGCCGATCCCGCGCAACAGCGCGACAAGCGCGGCTGGCATTCGCAGATCGCCGACGACAAGGCGATGCTCCGTGCAGCACGCGACCTGACCAAGGATATCTCTGAGCATCGCGCGGCGATTTACTGGACCGACATGATCGCTTCGGCGCTGATCGGCTATGCAACTCTTGCGGGCGCGATCCTGATAGAAAGCACTCCGCTTGCAGTGGTGCTGGCCGTGGTTTCGGTGCTCTCGCTCTACCGCGCGCTGCTGTTCATTCACGAGATCTCGCATTTCCGTAACGGCGCGCTGCCGGGCTTCCGCACGGGCTGGAACGCGCTGGTCGGCATTCCGATGCTGACCCCGTCCTTCATGTACGAGCAGGTCCACACGCTGCACCACAAGCGCACGCAATACGGGACTGTCGAGGATCCCGAATACCTGCCGCTGGCGCTCATGAACGCCTGGAGCCTGCCGCTGTTCGTGATCATTGCGATCCTTGCGCCGGTCGCCTTGTTGTTCCGCTTTGCCGTTCTGGTGCCGCTGGGTGCGATCATTCCGCCGATCCGCCAGATTACCTGGCAGCGAGCGAGTGCGCTGGCGATCAATCCCGAATTCCGCCGTCGTCCGCCCGAAGGTGACCTGAAACCGCGCGTCCTGCTGCAGGAAGCGGCGGGGGCAATCTGGGCCTGGCTTCTGATTGGGAGCGTGTTCGCATTTGGCTGGAAGCCGCTGCTTCTCGCGCTCGGCGTTGCCTCGGCCGTTGCATTGCTCAATCAGCTGCGCACCCTGGTGGCGCATCTGTGGGAGAACGAGGGCGAGGCGATGACCGTGACCGCACAGTTCCTCGACAGTGTGAATGTGCCGCCCCCCGGCCGTATTGCAGAGATTTGGGCACCGGTCGGCCTACGCTACCACGCGCTGCATCACCTCATGCCGTCGATGCCCTACCATTCGCTGCCGGAGGCGCATCGTCGTCTGGTCAAGGAACTGGGCGAGAGCTCGACCTATCACGGCGCGAACCACGCGGGCATGGGTGTGCTTGTGGCGCGCATCGCACGCAGCACCATGGGGCGTCGCGGCTGACTTCGTTTCGCGCTTCACAGTCTCCGGACGGTGATCTCAAGACTTAGCCAGCGCCTTCGTTCGCCCTTAGGTTCTGGCGGCCGGTGATCGAGGTCAGCCGAGGAACTTGATCATCGCGCAGCGTCGCTCGCGCGGGAGACCGTGTTCGACTTCCTGCTCGATGTCGGCTGCAAGACGCGGGTGGGCCTCGAGGTCGGCAATCGTCTCGAATCCATGCCGCGCATAGAAGGGCGCGTTCCACGGTACGTCGCTGAAAGTTGTCAGCGTGATGGCCTGGAAGCCGCTGTTGCCGGCATCGATGGCGATTGCGCGCAGCAGCACGCTGCCGATCCCTTTGCCCTGCGCATCGGGATGGACGGAGAATTCGCGAATATGGAGCTCGCGGCGAAAGGGCTCGGTCGAGAGGAAGCCGATGATGGTTTCCTCGCTCGTCGCCACGAGGCAGTGGCCCTTGCGGATCATGCGGCGCTGTTCGTCGGCCGGTATGGCGTGCATGCCGGCAACCCCCGAAAGGCCCTCGATGGTCTCGAAAAGCTTTCCCGCGGCCAGTTCTATCGCGGGGAGGGCATCGGCATCCTCAGCGCGCGCAAGACGGATGGCGAAATCGCTCATTCCTCTGTGCGGATCAGCACGGTCTCGCCGATGAGCGC
>JABDNC010000224.1 GCA_013001165.1 Erythrobacter sp. | reverse complement strand
GGAATGTCGTTGGCTGCCAGCTCATCGCGGATGAGGTCATCGACGATGCTTTCGCGGCTCGCCCAGGCCACTAGGGCAACGGCAATCAGAACGAGAATCGACAAGCCGGGAATGGCCCAGCGCTTCTTGCGCCAGCGCGGCCTTCCTGTTGTCAAATCAAGATCTTCGGACCCGTCCATTCAATCCCACACTTGCGCGCATCGCGGCAGGAAGGCAATGCAAGGCATTGAAACGCTCGGGGGGAGAAAAAGGTTGCCGGAAGCGGCTAATAACGCGCCTGTGCACGCCGGGACTGGCCATCGCGAGCGTTTGCGGCTACGCCTCCTGAAAGGCGGCGCCGACGCATTGGCCGATTACGAGCTGCTGGAATTCCTACTATTTTCCGCCATTCGCCAGGGTGACACCAAGCCGCTGGCCAAGCGCCTCATCGAACGGTTCGGCAGCTTTGCCAGCGTGCTCGATGCGGACCCGGGCGCGCTTGCGCAGGTAAAAGGCATGGGAACCGCCAGCGCCGCTGCCCTGCACGCCGTTTCTCTTGCCGCGCGGCGCAAGGCCCGCGGGACGGTCGAGCAGAAGCCGGTACTGGGTAGCTGGCAGGCGCTGCTCGACTATCTTGCGATCGACATGGGCGATCTGAAGCACGAGCGCGTGCGCGTTCTATATCTCGATACGCGCAACCGCCTGATCGACGATCACCTTGCAGCAGAAGGGTCGATCGACGAAGCTGCCATTCATCCGCGCGAAGTCATCCGCCGCGCCTTCGACAAGGGCGCCAGTGCGCTGATCCTCGTCCACAACCACCCGAGCGGCGATCCCGAACCGAGCCGTGCGGACATCCAGATCACCAGCCGCATCGCAGAAGCCGGACGCCTGCTGGGTATCACGGTCCACGACCACGTGATCGTAGGGCGCGGCACCCATGTATCGCTCAGGGCCAAGGGCCTGATCTAACAAGCGGCAGGCCTAGTCGACCTTCACCTGGTGCAGGTCGTACCGCGCTTTGAGCTCTGGCGAAATGCGCAGGGCGATTTCGATGTCTTCCCGGCCACCCTTGTCGCCCATCGCAAGGCGGATGGCCCCACGAAGGTAATGCGATGCCGACAGGCCAGGGCTCAGTTCCAGCGCGCTGTCGAGATCGGAGAGCGCGGCATCGTAATTGCCCATGCGGTAGTGGACCATCGCCCGGCTATCGAGCATCGGTGCGCTATTGTTCGCACGCTCGATCGCCCGCGTGCAGACCTCCAACGCGCCTTCGAGGCCGGTGTTGAAGAGACCGCGGAACCAGCAGTCGGCATTGAGGCCATCGGCATTCTGCGGCTTGTCAGCCGTTTCCTCGGCCAGCGCAGCGAGAGCAGCCGCGGTATCGCCTTTCAGGCCCATGACGGTCGCATAGGTCCCGGCATACCCCCAACTGTCTTCATCGGAGATCGGCAGGCTTTCAAGCAGCTCCAGCGCCTCTTGGTGGCGGCCCGCGTAGGCCATCATTTCGGCGAGTTGCAACGCGGTCCAGTTTTCCGGCTCGATATCGTAGGCGGACTGGAGATCGGTAATCGCGTCTTCCGCGCGGCCAAGCGAATAAAGGATGCCCGCGCGCCATTCCAGCACGTTCGCGGAGGTGTTCTTCTCCACCAGCACGTCGACATCGGCCAGCGCGTCCTCGAAACGATAGATGTCGTGGAGGAAGCCTGCCCGCGCGGTGAGCGGCGTGTAATCGTCCTCTTCGGCGAACTCGATCGCCTTACCGTATTCGGTGATGATCGGGGCGACACGCTTGTCGAGTTCCTTGCGGTCGAGCTCCCAGCGCCACACGACGTCTTCGGGAGCAACGAGGCGGCTTTCCTCGCTGGCATAGCGGCGCACCGCCCGCTTAACTTCGGGCAGCTGCTCGGGCGCAATCTCGCCGAGGTTCTGGATGATCTCGACCTCACCCGAGAAGCGGTTGCCCTGAAGTCCGGAAAGCCCGGAAATTCGCGTGTTCGCGTAACTCGCCTCGAGCTTCTCGGTCCCCTCGTAGACGAAGCCGGTCATGTCATCGGGCAGGATCAGTTCGCCGATGATCCGATTGCGCATCGGCCCATTCGTCGCGACGGGGATTTCCCGCCATTCCGGCTTTGCCCTGTTTGCATTGAAGGCCGCGTTGGGTGCCATGTCTGATTCGACAACAAGACGGCCCTGCTTCCACTGGAAGTCGGAATTCGCGATGCCGGTGACGACAAGCGTGCCGAACGCCTGCTCGTCATCATATTCGAGCGATACGGAGCTCACCGCACCGCCACCATTGCTCGATGCAAAGCTCTTCCCGACCTGGCGCAGAGAATCCTCGTCGGCTTCGTCAGCCATCTTGCGGAAACCCGCGCCTTGCGCGCCGTAGAACTGCATCTCGAGCGTAAAGAGCGCCGGCAGGTCGATGCCCGCCGAATAATCCGACACCACCGACATTACCATGGTCGGCGACGGCTGGTCGCGCTGCGTCATCTCGACCAGGTCGTTGCCTTCGGCGGTCAGCGGGAGCGCGTAGTAGAAAGGCGGGACAGAGGCCATGTTCGAAAGGCGGGTCGCTGCGCTCGTGCCGTCCAGCCAGTAGTCTTTCCCGTCGATCGTGGCGCGCACGATCATGTGGTCGAAATTGCCCGGCACCGGCAGCAATTCGGGAATTGCATCGCCGCCGCGTGTTTTGACCAGCACGGTCTGCGACTGGATGCCCATTTCGCCGAGCAGTGCGTGCAGCAGGACCGACTTGGCCTTGCAGTCTCCATACCGCTTCTCCCAGGTCAGGTCGGCATCCTGCGGCAGGTAATTCCCGCCATCGAGGCCATTGAGGAGGTAGCTCACCTCGTCCTGCACGAGCTGGGTCGCAAGTGCGGCGCGATGCAGCGGATCTTCGGTCTTGGCCATGATGGCACGGGCCTGCGCAGCGATTTCGCTTTCGGGTTCGACCTGCGCGGCCTTGGTGAAATGCGGCTCCATGGTGCTGGAGAGCTCCTGCCAGTCGGCATAGGTTCCGACGCGCAGGACGGGAGCGCGCTTGAAACGCGACGGCGCGTCGTAAGGCATCTCCGGCATTTCGGCGAGCGGCAGCGTGACTTCGATCCGCTTCTGGCCGTCCTTCGATACCGGATCGCCGAGAGCCGCGTGATCTTCGGCGCGCCAGTAGATCTGCTCGTCCTCGGGCCAGCTGACGATGGTGCGGGCGAAACCGACCTGCCACGGCTCGGTCCACAGGTATTGCAGGACCTGCATTTCATCGCCCAGCGCCTGGTCGTCGATCGTGACCGAGTGCGTTACGCGCAGGATATCGCCAACCTGCAGGCCCGGCACTGCGAGCGTCGCGGTGAGCTGCCCGTCGAGCAGGCGCTGCTCGAGGCCCTGCTCTCGCCGGATGACATCGAATTCCGCGCCCTGCCCGATCACGTCGATGCTTTCACCGGCGCGCTGGATTTCGACGCGATGGATGGTCAGGTCGCCCTTGTCCGGAAGCCAGCTGAGCGAAATTGTGCCGTGCTCCATCAATGCCTGCGGATTGTCGATCCGGGTCGCGGTATCGCTGTAGCTGGTGACGATGCCGTCTTCGAGACGGTGCTGCCAGTCCATGATGAGCGCAGCCGGCCCTTCGGACGCAGCCTCCGCCTCGAGCGAAGCAGGTTCGACCCATTCCGACGCCTCTCCGTAAAGGACCTCCTCACCAGCAAAGGCCGGTGCGGCAAGGGCATAAAGGCAGACGCTGCTGGTCAAGGCGGCGAGGCGGAGCTTGGAGGCGTTCAATTGATCGATCATGATGCACAGTCTACCGCAGACGGCGACCTGATCAACGGTAATCTGATGAAAAGCGATGAACCGTTTCAGTCGTTATCCACCGATCACTGATTGATGTTCGCCGTTCCGGACAAAGTACGGTAAATAAATTCCCTATATTTGGTCCGCGCATGCTGTTCTGTGTAGCAAACATGTCTTAATTCGACGACTAATATTGCGGATTTTTCCGCCTGATCGAATAAAGCACGACAAAAAGGATCATTCCCGCTTCGACGAAGATTGCAGCCACCGTGCTCCCAACGCCAGTCAACCAGCGCTGCGGCTTGATGGGACACATGAATAC
>JABDNC010000210.1 GCA_013001165.1 Erythrobacter sp. | reverse complement strand
GATTTTGCCAAAGCCTCGCCGTCGATGCTCTCGACGCGGGCCTTTGCATGAGCCTCGATCGTGCGGACGGGCAATTGCCAGCCGAGCCAGCTCCGCGCCTTGCAGCCGAGCGATTGCAGGGTGAGTGCCAGAAGGCCCGACGTCACTTGTTCGCCGCTGGCGACGACCACGTCATATTCCGCCGGATCATAAAGGGCGTTGGCTTCGCGGCAGAAGTTCACCAGCCGGTCGGTCTCGCCCGCCATAGCGCTGACGACGACCGCAACCTCGTTGCCGCCCGCCGCCTGCTTGCGCACGATATTGGCGACTCGGCGAATGCGTTCGGTCCCCGCCATCGAGGTGCCGCCGAATTTCATCACGATACGAGCCAAGCGGGATGTCTCCGTGCTGGAATGCTTACGTTGAGGCTGCTAGCCACGCGGCATGAGCGATGCAACCACGAGCAGTCCAAGCAATACTTCAGCGGGCCAAACGATCCGCCCCGATGAGGCGGCGCATTTCGGCAAGCTGGCCAAGGACTGGTGGGACCCGAAGGGCTCCTCTGCCATGCTCCACAAGCTTAATCCCGTCCGGCTCGAATTCTTGCGCGAGGCGATCGACATTCACTGGGCGGGCGACATCCGCGATGCCAAGCCACTCGCGGGCAAGAGCGCACTGGACGTCGGCTGCGGCGCCGGCCTGCTGTGCGAACCGCTGGCGCGTCTTGGCGCCGATGTCACCGGCATCGACGCTGCGCCCGAGAACACCGCAGCGGCTGCTCTCCATGCCGAGAGAAGCGGGCTCGATATCCGTTACATGGCAGGCGAGCTGGCAAGCCATGATATCGGCAGGTTCGATCTCGTCACCGCTATGGAAGTGATCGAGCATGTCGCCGACAAGCAGGCCTTCGCTTCCCATCTGGCGGCACGACTGGCCGAGGGCGGGCTGATGGTCCTTTCCACCCCCAATCGGACCGTGCGTTCGCGTACGCTGATGATCGGCGCTGCCGAGGGCTTCGGACTGATCCCCAGGGGCACGCATCACTGGGAGGATTTCGTCACGCCCGAGGAACTGTCCGATATCCTCGCCGAAGCCGGCCTCGAGATGGGCGATCCGCAAGGGATCGGCTTTTCGCCGATGAAAGGCCTCCACCTCTCGGACGACCTCTCGCTCAACTACATCGTCACTGCGCGAGCGCGCTGACCACGAGGCCGGGATCGTCGGTGAAGACACCGTCGATGCCCTGCACCTTCAGGATCGTGACCATGCCGAGCACATCGCCCGTGCCGTTCTCGGACGTGCCGCGGCGAAGCATGGGCGGCAGGTAGGCGTTCTCCTTGCGCAGCGTCCACGCGTGCACAGCAAGACCGACTTCGCGTGCATCGTCGACAAGGCCGCTCGGAATGCCTTCGGGGCCGAACAGCAGGCGCAGGTCCGTACCGATCGCATCGGTATAGGTCGCGACTTCGGCAAGTCCGCTCGGCGAGATCATGTCATCATAGCGAAGCGCCGGTTCGTCCGCCGGACCATCGTTGGGTTTGACGAGCTGCACCAGCGGGACATCGACCAGCCGGTCGAGCCTGCGCAGCGGCCCCACCTCGAAGCTTTGCACGAAGACCGCGTCATCGGCATCGTCCAGCCCTGCTTCGCGCAAGGCACGCACCAGCAGGTCGACGCTGTCGATGCCGGCATCCTGCAACAGGAAGGTCGGATGCTTGAGTTCGGGATAAAGCCCGATCGTGCGGCCCGTTTCGGCCTCTTTAGCTCGGACCAGCTGGACGATCTCCGCGAAAGACGGGATTGAGTACAAGCCGTCGAAACGCGCATTGGCAGGCCGCATGCCCGCCATCCGTTCCTTCGCGCGCAGGGTCCGCAGCTCGGCAAGCGTGAAGTCCTCGGCGAACCAGCCGCTCACCAGTCGTCCGTCGATGGTCTTGCTGCGGCGACGGTCGGAAAACTCCTCGCGGCTCGCCACGTCGGTCGTATCCGAAAGCTCGTTCTCGTGGCGCGCCACCAGCACGAGGTCCTTGGTCACCACGAGATCGGTCTCGATGTAGTCCGCGCCCTGGTCGATCGCGCGTTCATAGGCAGCGAGCGTATGCTCGGGCCGTTCGCCGCTCGCACCGCGATGCGCGATGACGAGCATCCTGTCCGAAGACGCGGCAGCTTCCTGCGCAGCCAGCGGAGGCGCGGCAAGCAGCGCGATAGCGGCCAGCAGCCGGATCACGACAGCGCGCCCTTCCACGCTTCGTCATTAAACCCGACGAGGATGCCGCCTGCATATTCGGCGACGGGTCGCTTGATCATGCTCGGATGCTCGGTCATCAGCGCGATCGCCTTGGGTTCATCGATATCGGCCTTCTCGCCATCGGAGAGCTTGCGAAAGGTGGTGCCGCGCTTGTTGAGCAAGACTTCCCAACCAGCTTCATCGGCCCAGCTTTCCAGCCGCGCGGGGTCGGCACCTTCCTTCTTGTAGTCGTGGAAGACGTAGTCGATGCCGTTCGCATCGAGCCACTTCCGCGCCTTCTTGACGGTGTCGCAATTGGGGATGCCGTAAAGGTGGATGGTCAAAGTGCTTGTCCTACAGGCTGGAACACATGGAACACGGTCCTGCGCGAAAAAGCGCCGGGCCGCAAAACTTGCGCAAAATCGAGGCTGGAGGCGTGATCTTGCGACTTCATGACAGCTGCCTAGCGTGAAGGCGGTGCGTAGGACAGGTGCGCGCTGGCAATCGCCACGGCGAGCGCGTCTGCGGCATCAGCGCCCGCGATCTTGGCACCCGGGAGCAGGACCTTGAGCATTGCCTGGACTTGGCGTTTATCCGCCCCGCCAGTGCCCACGACAGCTTTCTTGACCAGCCGCGCGGCATGTTCGCTGACATCGAGGCCAGCAGCACCGCAGGCCGCCAGCACCGCGCCGCGCGCCTGAGCCAGCTTCAGTGTCGATTGCGGGTTCTTGTTGACGAAGACTTCCTCTGCCGCCGCACGGTCGGGATTGTGCTCGGCGATCACCGCTTCCAGCGCCGTCTGCAAATGCGACAGCCGCCGCGCCATCGGCGCCTTGGCATCGGTCGGCACCTGCCCGTTGGCGATATGCGATATGCGCGACCCCTCGGCCCGGATCACGCCCCAGCCGGTACAGCTTAGCGAAGGGTCGAGGCCGAGGATGATCATCGTGCGGCCCCGCTCATTCCAGCCCGATGAGCCAGCCGAGCCGCCACGCGATGGCGAGCAGGAAGGCGCTGGCGAGGATCAGCAGGATCGCCAACTCGCGCAGCTTCATGGCAGGACGCCTCAGGCGCCCACCTTCTCCATGACTTCGTCGGAGATGTCGTAATTACCCCAGACGGTCTGGACATCGTCATCGTCTTCGAGCGCGTCGATCAGCTTGATCAGCGTGCCGGCGCCCTTTTCGTCCATCTCGACGGTGATGTTGGGCTTCCATGCGAGCTTCACGTTTTCCGCTTCGCCCAGCGCCTTCTCAAGGTCGCCTGCGACCTGGTGGAGGTCGTCCGCAGCGGTCCAGATCGTGTGACCGTCCTCGCTGCTTTCGATATCTTCGGCGCCGGCTTCCATCGCCGCTTCGAGAACCTTGTCCTCGTCACCAACGCTGGCAGGGTATTCGATCAGGCCGAGGCGTTCGAAACCGTGCTGGACGCTGCCCTCGGTACCGAGGTTGCCGCCATTCTTCGAAAAAGCGGTGCGCACGGCGGTTGCGGTGCGGTTGCGGTTGTCCGTCAGCGCCTCGACGATGATCGCGCTGCCGCCCGGGCCATAGCCCTCGTAGCGGACTTCTTCGTAGTTCTCCGCATCCGAAGCCGACGCCTTGTCGATCGCGCGCTGGATATTGTCCTTGGGCATCGATTGGCTCTTGGCAGCGTTGACCGCCAGGCGCAGGCGCGGGTTCATGTCCGGATCGGGCATGCCCATTTTCGCGGCCACGGTGATTTCGCGGCTGAGCTTGGAAAACAGGTTCGAGCGCTTTTTGTCCTGCGCGCCCTTGCGGTGCATGATGTTCTTGAACTTGGAATGGCCAGCCATGGGTTTTCTTACCGTGCGCAAATGAATTGATATCGGGCGGTCCCTTAGCCCGCCCCGCCCCCTCACGACAACCCTCGTGACGAGTGCAACATATGTGAATCCGCGCATTCAAAGCCGGTTCATGGCCAAAGGCGTAAACCCCTGATCATTCGCTGGAAGAATGCCTGGGGGAAACGGCACGCGGCGACAGTATCGAAAATTCGTGTATGGTTGGCGCTGAGATAGTGTGCTGCGCCGGACGCGAAGCGAAAGGACGATTGCCATGACTACCCGTACCAAGGGTTGGGGGAACAAGCTGAAGCTGGCCTCCGTTCCGATGATCCTCGCAGGCCTCGCCGCCTGCGCCACGCCTGCGTTCAAGGCCGACGTTTCACGTTTTCAATCGCAATTGCCCGCCCCGCAGGGCGAAAGCTTTGCCATTGTCGCGGACGATCCGGCTCTGGCCGGCGGTCTCGAATTCTCGAAATATGCCGATCTTGTCGAAGAACAGATGGTACGCCTTGGCTATGCCGAAGCTGCCACGCCCGAAGAGGCTACGCTGCTGGTCCGCTTCGACTATGGCGTCGACAACGGGCGCGAACGCGTTCGTACGACCGGCTTCCACGACCCGTTCTATTCGCCCTGGTACGGCTACCGCGGCTACAGCGGCTTTGTTCGCCCGCGCTACTATCGCACGCGCGACGGCCGCATCATCCGCACCCGCAGCTATTACGGCGGACGCTGGGGTTACGGTTTCAACGACCCGTGGTTCGGCGGCCCGGAAGTGCGCAGCTACACCGTCTACACCAGCGGCATCGACATGAAGATCGACCGCGCCGCGACGGGCGAGCGATTGTTCGAAGGCAAGGCTCAGGCCCTGTCGACCTCGAACCGCCTGCAATACCTCGTGCCGAACCTGGTCGAGGCCATGTTCACCGACTTCCCGGGCAATTCGGGCGAAACGGTGCGCATCTCGATCAAGCCGGAAGAAAAAACGGTTCGCCGGATCGACTAAATCCAATCGTTCATCGTCTTGGACGGGGAACACCGAGGAAGGGCGGCCATGGATCGGGTCGCCCTTTTTTGTGTCTATCGGCCTTTTGGCGCCAAGCTGCTATGATCGCAGACCCGAGTTGGAGATGATCCGATGACCGCCATCGCTGAACCGGCTGCAAAACGCATCCGCGCAATCTATTGGGCGCTCGCTGCCCTCGTACTCACGCTCCCTGCCATCGCCATGAACGTGACCGCCGAAGTGAACTGGGGCTGGGCCGACTTCGCCGTGATGGGCGGATTGCTCGCGCTCGTAGGTATCGGCATCGAAATGGCGCTTCGTGCGACCATATCCTCAGGCAGACGCGCGCTGGCGATCGCGATAATTGTCGCGGCGTTTCTTCTGGTCTGGGCCGAGCTTGCCGTGGGGCTGTTCGATTAGGCCAGCTTGGCGTGGCCGCCGGTCGAGCCAAAGCCGCCTTCGCCGCGGTCGGTTTCGTCCAGTTCCTCGACTTCGTCCCACTTTGCCTGCGTGACCGGCGCAAGCACGAGCTGGGCGATGCGGTCACCGCGCTGAATAGCGAAATCGTCGGCCCCGTGGTTGATCAGGATGACCTTGAGTTCGCCGCGATAATCGCTGTCGATCGTACCGGGCGTGTTCGGCACTGTGATCCCGTGCTTGAAGGCGAGGCCCGAGCGCGGGCGCACCTGGATTTCGTAATTCTCGGGGATCGCGATGGCTAGGCCGGTAGCAACCGCATGGCGCTGCCCCGGGCGGATCGTCACGCTTTCGGCCGAGAGCACGTCCATACCCGCAGCGCCGGTGGTGGCATAGGCCGGAAGGTCGAGGCCGTGACCGTGCGGCAGGCGCTTGATCTGGACGGCTACGGCATCAGTCACGCGGGTCTTCCTCCGGCTCGACAAGGGCTTGGGCAGCGCGCATGACGAGTTCGCGCGCAACTTCTTCCTTGGGCATTTCCGCAAGGCTTTCGACGCCTTCCGAAGTCACGATATGGACCTGGTTGAGGTCGCCGCCCATCACGCTTTCGCCGATGGAGCCTGCGACATTGTTGGCCACGATCCAGTCGGCACCCTTGCGCTTGCGCTTGGATTTCGCGTTCTCGACCACGTTCTCCGTCTCGGCCGCGAAGCCGATGAGAAGGTGCGGGCGTTTGCGTCCGGCAGCCACAGCGGCGAGAATATCGGGGTTCTCGGCAAGGATGAGCGCTGGCGGCGCACTGCCGCGCTTCTTCATCTTCTCGCCTGCGACATGGCGGCTCTTCCAGTCGGCGACTGCCGCAACCATGAAAGCGCAGT
>JABDNC010000192.1 GCA_013001165.1 Erythrobacter sp. | reverse complement strand
CATGTTGAGCGGTCGAGCGGCTTGCCGTGAGGCACTCCTCCCGCGTGGAATCCCGAACTGTCGCTTGGGAAGGCGCGCACATAGCGATTCTGCACGCAAATGCAAGCGTTGGCGCGCCCTGTAGGATGCAGGTTGGAAGGGCCCATCGGCGGTTCCTTCAGGGTGGAACACATGGAACACGGTCCTGAGCCGCAATCCGCTCCTTCGAAGGTTGCCCAGGCATCTTGGCCAAGCGACATCGGTTAGCGCGGCGAAAGTCATTCGCATCCGACACGAAAGTCCTCACGAGTATGAAATTCGAGCTTTACCGCATTCGATGGTTAAAACTGCGCTATCTTTCCGGTCTTAAAGCCTTAATACATTGTCGATAGGCAAGTATTCGACTGCAACAGGGGGACGCAAAGATGTTTCGCATCGCCATCCAGGTAAAAGAACTGATTTCCAGCAATGTGACGAGCGCGCTCGACGGCGCTTCCAACCCGGCCAAGATGCTGGCCAGGCTCCAGGCGGAAATCGAAGAGGCGCTGATCGGCCTGACCGGCGAGATGGCGAAGGCGCGTCGCCAGAAGGAACGTCTGGAGGCCGAACTGACGCAGGCCGAATTGCGCGAAGCCGACTGGGCCGACAAGGCGAAGATCGCGATGGACAATGGCCGCGAAGATCTCGCCCGCCAGGCGCTGCTCGCGCGTGAAGACTGCCGCGGCGGTATCGACCGCCTCAAGCAGGACATCGACAAGCTCGGCGCCGATATGGCCGAAATGGAAGCGGCCGAACGCGAACTGGAAACCAAGCGCGAAGAGGTGAAGCAGCGTCTTTCCGACCAGCGCGCTTCCGACGGCAATGCCAGCGGACGCGCATCGGGGGGCGGCTATGCAAGCCGCACCGAACGCCGGATGGACCATATCGAAAATCTCGAAAAGCGCACCGCTTTCGCGACCGAAGACACCGCCGCCTGCCGCGGCAACGCCAGTGTCGAACGCGAGATCGAGGAAATGCGCCGCGAGCGCACGGTCGAGGAAGAACTCGCCGCGATGCGCTCGGGTGGATCGGCCAAGGCGAAGAAGGCGCCCGCAAAGAAGGGCGGAAAACGCGCCAAGGCATCGTGATCGCGAAGCCATTGGTTGATAGGGCGGTGCCGGGGGGCGCCGCCCTTTTCATTTGCGAGCGAAATTTGGGGGCAGGCTCATGACGTCCAGCGATCTGAAGAATACCGAAGAACAGGTCCCGTCCACCGGCGGCGCAAGACAGCTCGGCTGGGGACGTTTCACGCTCCAGTTCTTTACGGTCGTCGTCGTTTATCTGATGTCGGGCATCCCCGCGATCGTCATCTGGGGCGAAACCTCGACCGGCGCCGCTGTATCGGTCGCAACAAGCATGGCAGGCGCCCTGTTCGTTTCGTGGCTATGGCTGCGAGCCGACGGGGCGCTGGGCGAGGCCTGGAACCTGCGCACGCCCGACAGCTTGCCCAAGACCCTGCTCTGGGCAGTGATCGCGACGGTTGCGATCGTCATCTGGTTTACCGTCGGCGCGATGCTGGTCGAGGCAGCAGGCTTCGGCCTGCCGGACGTAAAACAGGTTATCGGCTGGGCGACGGAGAGCCATTTCGCATTCCTGCTGTGGATCGTTCTGGTCGCGCTTTTCGCAGCGGGACTTGGCGAGGAACTGCTGTGGCGCGGTTTCTTGATGGACCGCCTGGTCCGCCTGCCCGGCCTTGCGGAGAAGGTCTGGCCGGTCATCCTGATACAGGGCGCGCTGTTCGGCTTGCCGCATTTCTACCAGGGGCTGGGCGGCGTGATCATCACCGGTGTCGTGGGTATCGGCTTCGGCTGGCTGCGGATGCGCTTCGGCGGCAATCTGTGGGCCTGCGTGCTGGCGCATATGGCGGTGGATGTGCTGATGCTGAGCCTCGCCTACTCCGAGAAGCTCGGCCTGATTGCGGCATAGGCAAAGCCCCGATCATATAGACAAACCACACAAAAAGGGGCGCCTCGCGGATCGCGGGGCGCCCCTTTTTCGTGGATCTGTAAAGCTGGTCTTACTTGACCAGTTCGACCTGTTCGAATTCCAGTTCGACCGGCGTTGCGCGGCCGAAGATGGAAACCGAGACCTTGACCTTCTGCTTGTCGAAATCGAGTTCCTCGACGAGGCCGTTGAAGCTGGCGAAGGGGCCGTCGAGCACCTTGACCTGGTCGCCGATTTCGTAATCGACCGAAACCTGCTTCTTCGGAGCCGACTTGGCTTCTTCCACACCGCCGAAATAGCGTGCGGCTTCCTTCTCGGAGATGGCCTGCGGCTTGTTGTTGTTGCCGAGGAAGCCGGTGACCTTGGGCGTGTTCTTCACGAGGTGGTACACGTCGTCGGTCATGTTCAGCTTGGCGAGCACGTAGCCCGGCATGAACTTGCGTTCGACCTGGACCTTCTTGCCGCGCTTGACCTCGGTCACGGTCTCGGTCGGGACCTGAACTTCTTCGACGCCTTCGGACAGGCCTAGACGCTCGGCCTCGGCGATGATCGAATCGCGGACCTTGTTTTCGAAACCGGAATAGGCGTGGATGATGTACCAGCGTGCCATAGTGTTCTCGTTACCCCTGGAAAATCAGGCCAGCGTCATCAGCCAGCCGACCACGGCGCTGAAAAGCGAATCGACGCCGAGGAAGAAGAGCGAGAGGATCGTCATCATGATGAAGACGAAGATCGAGATGCGGATCGTTTCCTGGCGGGTCGGCCAGACGACCTTGCGTCCTTCGGTCTGGACCTGACGGACGAATTCGGCGGGCGACGTCTTGTTCGCCTTGGCTGCCTTGGGTGTCTTGTCGGGCGTTTCGGCCATGATCTGCTCGTGCTCTCGCGTTGAAACTTACGTCTCTTCCGGGATGGGGGTTTCGCCGCCCCGATACAAGGTCGGGAGGGGCTTTTCCTTCATCGATGTCGGAAGACGCAGAGGCATCTAGGCGGCACGCGCCCAAAAGGCAAGCGGTGGAGAGCGGCGTTTTTGCGCCTTTCCAAGCTGGCGCGACGTGGCTAGCTTGCGCGCTTTACCGAATACGGGACGTTTGAGGGGAATACCTACAATGGCAAATGCCGCACCGCCAAGCTTTGGCGAACGGATGATCGAACCGGTCACCAATGTTTCCGACTTCATCTGGGGAGGCACGTGGAACGGCGTCGAGGTGCTGCCCTTCCCGCCCATGACGATCATCCTCCTGGGCATCGGCCTGTGGATCATGATCGGCCTCCGCTTCTATCCGATCATCAAGCTGGGCACGGCCTTCAAGGGCCTGTTCGCAGGACGCAAGAGCCAGGGCGAAGGTGAAATCTCGCCGTTTGCGGCGCTTTCGACCGCGCTTTCCGGACAGGTCGGTACGGGTAACCTTGCCGGTGTCGCCACCGCAATCGCGCTTGGCGGTCCGGGTGCGATCTTCTGGATGTGGATTACTGCACTGTTCGGCATGGCGCTGGCCTTTGCCGAAGGCTCGCTCGCCATTCGTTATCGCGAGCGCACCAGCGACGGCGTGCTGCGCGGCGGCCCGATGACCTACATCATGATGGGCCTGGGAAAGAAGTGGACCTGGCTCGCCGTGGTCTTCTGTATCGGTACGCTGTTCTCCGCGCTGGTGACGGGCAACTCGATCCAGGCGAACGCCGTGGCCGACGGTCTCAACGAGCTCTTCGGTATCGAGGAATGGCTCGGCGGCCTGATCGTCGCGATCCTTGTGTTCATCGTCATCATCGGCGGCATCAAGTCGATCGGCAACGTGGCAGAGAAGGTCGTGCCCTTCATGGCAGCCGCCTACATCGTCATGGCAGTGATCGCACTGGCCCTGAACTTCGGCGACCTTGGCGAAACCTTCGCGCTGATCTTCCACGGTGCATTCAACCCGCAGGCGGCCACGGGCGGCTTCGTGGGTGCTGCGATCATCCTTGCGATCCGTGCCGGTGTGGCCCGCGGCCTGTTCTCGAACGAGGCGGGTCAGGGCTCGACCGCGATCGCCCATGCCGTGGCGCAGACCAACGATCCGGAACAGCAGGGCCGCATGGCGATGCTGGGCACCTTCATCGACACCATCGTGATCTGCACCATGACCGCGCTGGTGATCCTGACCGTGCGCGGTGATTTCACCGCCGGGACCGAAGCCGTGGCGCATGCCTGGCAGTCGGACCGCGTCGGCTTCGAGATGACCAGCGGCGCCTTTGCCGCGGCTTTCCCGATCGAAATCGCCACGATCCCGATCGGCACTCTGATCGCCTCGATTGCGCTGATCCTGTTCGTGTTCACCACACTGCTGACGTGGAGCTATTACGGCGAACGCGCGATCACCTTCCTCTATGACCGGATGAAGGGCTCGACCCGCGCCGGCGAGAAGAAGCTGCACATGGCGTGGCGCGTCTTGTGGTGCGTGGTCATCTTCCTCGGCGCTGCACAGCCGAGCGAGCTGGTCTGGCGCCTTGGCGACATTTCGAACGCTGCCATGGCGCTGCCGAACCTGCTGGCGCTCGCGCTGCTGTCGGGCGTGGTGTTCAAGCTCGCCCGCGGCGAGAAGGATGCAGGCCCAACGCATACCGCCGATACGCCGGAGGAACCGGAGGAGTACTGACCTCCACCACCTCCAGCGACGGACAAAGATAAGGGGCCGGGAGTCATTGCGACTTCCGGCCCCTACCCTTTTAAGACTGAACCCTCAGCTTACCGCCGGCCGAAGAGACGAGCCAGGAAACCTGGTTCCTCCATCGGGATGATCTTGCCATGGGCCTTATAGCGCAGCGATGCGTCGCTATAAGCCTTGGGTTTGACCCACCCGTCGGGGCGGCTGCTGCGGAAGGACAAGCTAGACATGGTATACCTCCATGAACTCATTCCCTCCGTCCTGACCGGTAAAACCACCTAGGTAACGAATAGGTTCCCCCAGTCGCGGCAATTGCGCTCCTAAGGTCCCGATTTGAAACAACTTCGCCCGCAGGCCGCGCAGCTTCAGACAGCGACGCGTCCAGGTTCGGTCAGGAATAGGCGATTATTCGAGGCGGTCCGGCAGGCCCGCTCACCGGGAGCGCGCCTCAGGCGCCGCCCCCTGCAATCCAGCGATCGATCTTGGCTTCGAGCACCGGCAGCGGAAGGCCGCCAGTATCGAGCACCTGCGTGTGGAAGGCCTTGATGTCGAAATCATCGCCCAGCGCTTCCTCGGCCTTCGCGCGCAGTTCCTGGATCTTCAACGCGCCGACCTTGTAGGCGAGAGCCTGCGAAGGAATGGCGATATAGCGTTCGACCTCGGCCACCACCTCGGTGCGGGTCATGCCACTGTTATCCAGCATGAAGTCGATCGCCTGCTCGCGGGTCCAGCCCTTGGCGTGGAGGCCCGTGTCGACCACGAGGCGCATGGCGCGCAGCTGCTCGTCCTGAAGCGTGCCATAGCGGTTCCACGGATCTTCGAAGAAGCCCATTTCGTAACCCAGCGTCTCCGAATAGAGCGCCCAGCCCTCGACGAAGGCCGTGGTGCCGCCAAATCGCATGAACGCGGGCAGGTCGGTGTTTTCCTGCGCGAGGCTGATCTGGAAGTGATGCCCCGGCGCGCCTTCGTGGAGGTAGAGCGTGACATTGCCCGTGGTGAGGCGGCTGGGCAGGTCATAGGCGTTGAAATAGAAGGTGCCCGGGCGCGATCCGTCGGGCGCGCCGCTCTGGTAGGAACCGCCGGCAGAGAACTGCTCGCGATAGGGTTCGTAAGGCTTGATCACGAGCTCGCTCTTGGGAACGAGCGAGAAATAGTCGCCGATCTTCTCGTCGACCTCTTTCCCGATGTCGTAATAGGTCTGCGTCAGCGCTTCGCGGCTGGCAGGCTTGAACTGCGGATCGGTGCGGACGTAGTCGAAGAACTCGTTGAGCGTCCCTGCAAAGCCGACCTCTGCCTTGATTCCCTCAAGCCCTTCCTTGATCCGCGCCACCTCGGACAGGCCGAGATCGTGCAGGTAATCGGGTTCGAGCGGCAGCGTGGTCGTGTTCTCGATCAGCTGGCGATAGAGCGCCTCGCCGCCCTTCATCTGCGCAAGGCCGACACTTTCACGGGCCTCTTCGTAATAATCGTCACGCAGGAAATCGCGCAGGCGGGCATGGGCTGCGTAAACTTCCGAGATCGAAGCGCGGTATTCGCGCGTCAGGCGCGCCTTGTCGGCTTCGCTGAAATCCTCCGGAAAATTGGTTACCGGCATCCAGAACGGCGATTCCTCGATATCGAGCGCAAGCTGCGTATCGAGCTGGGTGATGACATTGCCGATCGTCAGCTGGGTTTCGAGCACGCCGCTGTCGAGGCCTTCGCGAAAGCGCGCAATCGCGCGGTCGGTCAGTTCGACGTAATTCGCGTGGCGCTTCAGGTTGTTCTCGTAATCCTCGACCGTCTTGAACGGCGCTGCGCCCTGCCCGCTGGCGAAGTCGGGATAGAAGGTGTGAAAGCCGGAGAAATGATTCACCGGTCGCACATTGGTGACCGCGAGTATCTGCGGCGTCAGCCCCTTCAGCGCCTGGCGCTGGTTGTACTCGAACACGTCATAGGCAAGCTGGTCGGTGGGCGAGAGCGCGGCGCGGTCGATTTCCTTCAGCTTGGCAAGGTTGAGTTCGGCATCGGCGCGCGAAAGAT
>JABDNC010000178.1 GCA_013001165.1 Erythrobacter sp. | reverse complement strand
TGGTCGTCAATATCGGTGACATGCTGGAGCGCCTCACCAATGGCAAGCTGCGCTCGACCACCCACCGCGTGGTCAATCCGAAGGGCGAGGCTGCCTATCGGGCGCGCTATTCAATGCCGTTCTTCCTCCACTTCCGGCCCGACTTCGAGATCGAGCCGCTGGAATCGTGCTCCGAATCGGTTACCGGCAACAAACCGCAGCCCCCGATTTCATCGCACGAATTCCTGCTTCAGCGCCTGCGCGAGATCAATCTCGCCTGAGGAAGCCGCGCTCTACTGCTGCGAATCCCGTCCCGATGCAAAAACCAGTTACTTGTTGCATAGGGGCCACACTACTCAAACCCGCAGAAAACGTGGGTTTTTTGGGGTTCATATTGTTGCACTGCAACAGTTGTTCATAACTGTCATATTTCTGTAACGAGTCCTCCCTTTGGCACCGTATGTACCGGCTCGGGAAAAGGTCGGATCAGGGAAATTCGTCCTCAAGCGACTTCAAAGGGGTTATCCATGAAGCTTAAATACGCATTGGCCGCGAGCGTCGCTGGCCTCACCACGGCGGTTGCCATGCCGGCACCTGTCGCCGCACAGCAGATTACCTCGGGCATCGAAGGCACGATTGCCGACCAGAATGGCGCTGCCATTCCGGGCGCGACTGTCATCGTGACCGATACCCGTACCGGTCAGACCCGCACCCTGACTGCGGGCGCCGATGGCACCTTCCGCGCCACCTCGCTGGTTCCGGGCGGCCCCTACACCGTCACCGCGACGGCAGACGGGTTCCAGGGCCAAACCATCGAGAACCAGTTCATCAACATCTCGGGCAACACCTCGTACAAGTTCACCCTCGCCAGCGCTTCGGCCGCCAACAACCTGATCGTCGTCACCGCCGAGCGCGTGAATGTGCAGCAGCTTGCCGTTGGTCCGGGCACCGCTTTCGGCGAAGCTACGCTTGAAGCCTTCCCGAGCCTGTCGCGCGACGTGCGCGACATCATCCGCCTCGATCCGCGTGTCAGCCTCGAACGTGACAATGAAGTCGACCGTATCTCGTGCCTCGGCGGCAACGACCGGTCGAACACCTTCACCGTTGACGGTATCGTCCAGGCCGACGTCTTCGGCCTCAACGGTACGCCGTTTGCGGCGCGTAACTCGCTGCCGCTGCCCTATGACGTGATCCGCGAGACCTCGGTTGAATTCGCTCCGTTCGATGTCGAATATTCCGACTTCACCGGCTGTCTCGTTAATGTCGTGACCAAGTCGGGCGCCAACAAGTTTCACGGCTCGGCCTTCTACACCTTCTTCAATGACGATTTGCTGGCCGACACCATCATCGATGGCGACGGCGTTGAACAGCCGCTGTCCTCGGGCAGCGAGAAGCGCTGGGGCGCAACGCTGGGTGGTCCGATCATTCCCGATCGGCTGTTCTTCTATGTCGGCTACGAGGAAACCGACCTTGGCGACGCCAATGATTTCGGTCCCGCAGGCGGCGGATTTGCCAATGAAGCCAATTTCGTCACCCAGGCGCAGTTCGACCAGTTCGCGCAGATCGCCAATCAGGTCTACGGCCAGAATGTCGGCGGCTATCCGCGCACTTTGCCGGAATCGAGCGTTCGCTACTTCGGCCGGATCGACGCCTATATCAATGACGACCACCGGCTCGAGGCAACCTACCAGCGGCTCGAGGAAACCAATGTCGAAAGCGACACCGGATCGGACAATCTCACTGGCCTGAATTCGTTCGAGGATGAAGGCACGATCTCGGACTACTACTCGGTCCGCCTTTACTCCGAATGGAGCGACAAGGTCAGCACCGAACTGCGGATGAGCCGTTCGGAAGTGGGCGACGTCCAGGGACCGGTCGGTTTCGGCGAAGCGCAATCGGCCAACCCGACCCCGCGGCTCGCGGTCGGCGTAACCGGCCCTGGCGGCAACGGTATCCTGAGCACGGGTCCGGGCATCTTCCGCTCGGCCAACGCTCTCGACACCACGGTCAACCAGGCCAAGTTCCAGATGAACATCGATGGTGGCGACCACCAGTTCAAGATCGGGACCGAGGTCAACGATCTGGAAGTCTATAACCTGTTCGCCATCAACGCGACGGGTACGATCTTCTTCCGCAATCTGACCGATTTCCAGAACGGCGTGATCGCTCCCGGGTTCTTCTCCAGCGTCTTCGGCAGCGCCGACGATCTGGCGAATGGCGCGCTGGGCGGCGCGACGATCAATGCCACGCCGACTGGCGACATCAATGAAGCGGCGGCAACTTTTGGCCGCACGATCTGGTCGTTCTACGCCCAGGACGAATGGCAGGCGACCGACCAGCTCAGCATCACCGCTGGCCTGCGAGCGCAGATCTATTCGGGCGACGCACCGCGTCATAACCCGGAATTCCAGAGGCGCTATGGCTTCACTAACGCCAACAGCTTCGGCAAACTCGACACCGTCCTGTTGCCGCGCTTCGCTGCTACCTATGACCTCGAAAATGACGGGTTCTTCTCGAACACCCGCGTCACGGGCGGCGTTGGCATGTTCTCGGGCGGCGACCCGGTGGTCTACTTCTCGAACGCTTTCTCCAATAACGGTTTCTCGACCGGTACCGGCGAAAGCTTCGATTGTGCGACTGTCCCGACCAGTGTCGTCAGCGGCGGGTCCTTCACCGGATTCCCGACCTGTGTCGCCGCGCTGGGTTCGGCCCAGGCCGCAGCCGGCCTGTCCGACACGCAGTCGACCGATCCGAACTTCAAGGTTCCGACCGTGACGCGTGCCAACCTCGGTCTTGCGACCGATTTCGGTACCGAGACGGGCTTCTTTAGCGACTGGCGCCTGAACCTCGATTACATCTACTCGCGGTTCAACGACACGCTCAACTTCGTTGACCTGTCGCAGACGCCGGACATTCGCCGGGGTCTGGGTGGCTTCACCGTCGACGGTCGCCCGATCTATGCGGCAATCGACCCGACCGTGGCCGGCTGCAACGCGCAGCTGGTCGGTTCGGGCGGCACCCCGCCGGTCTGGCAGGGCGTTACTTCGGCGTGCTTCCGCACCCGCCGCGATGACGAGATCCAGCTGACCAACGGGCCGGGCTACGAAAGCCACATAGCCTCGTTCCTGTTGTCGAAGAACTTCCGCAGCGGTCTGTTGACCGATGGCGGCAGCGTTGGCCTGCGCTTCGGCTACGCCTACACCGACTCGGACAACAACCGGAACGTCGGTTCGTCGACGGCCACCTCGTCCTACGACGTGACCTCGGCTTTCGACCGGCAGAATCCGGCGGTGTCGACTTCGAACTACGAAACCCGCCACAACATCACCGCCTCGGTCTATTTCCGCGAGGAATTCTTCGCTGACTACAAGACCTCGCTCGGCATCTATTTCCGGGCCCGTTCGGGACGGCCTTACAGCCTGACCTTCGACGGTGGCGGCGTCTTCAACGACAGTTCGTCGGGTTCGGATAATGCGCTGCTCTACGTCCCGAGCGGCCCTGCCGATCCCAACGTCTCGCCGCTGAGCAATGCCGGTGCGGTGCAGTCGCTGATCGACTATGTCGCGCAGAGCGGCTGTGATTACGAGCCTGGTGAGAGCATCGAGCGCAACACCTGCCGCAATCCGTGGTCGTACGACATGGACCTGCGCTTCAGCCAGGAACTGCCTTTCCTCGGCAGCCTGACCGGTCTGGTCAATGACCGCATCGAACTGTTCGCCGACTTCGACAACTTCCTGAACTTCGTGGACAAGAGCGCCAATCGCGTGAAGTTCCAGCCGGAATTCACCGATGTCGTTGATGGCGGAGTGGACAGCCAGGGTCGCTACATCATCAGCGGCTTCAACCCGGATGACGACCAGTTCGTTGCCATTTCAAGCTCGGCCTGGAAGATTCAGGTCGGCGTGCGCTACGAATTCTGATCCAACTACGGGTCAGACATTCTGAACAAGAGCGGCGGCTTCCTTCACGGGAAGTCGCCGTTTTTTTGATTATCCGAGGTCGGAGCAAAGGACTTAGCCCGTCATTGTCCTTGTCCGACCAGCGTTGTAAGCGGCAATGGTCGCGATGCTGGAGCGGCGCCCCAAGGT
>JABDNC010000153.1 GCA_013001165.1 Erythrobacter sp. | reverse complement strand
GTGCGGGACCGGGGTCTCGCGTTTGGCAAGGCCCATGCCGCGCTCGTAGCGGGCGAAGAGGGCGATCAGGGTGAGCGTTGCGGCGATCCAGAGCGCGAACCAGACGGGGCGGCTCCACCACCACTCGGCTGTCCCCGGCATCACGCGCAGGCCCACGCCGCCCGCTGCCCAAGCGGCGACCATCACCAGCACGTAAGCCGTCAGGTGCCAGAGATAGACGGTCATGATCATGCCGTTCATTAGCACCGTCGCGGTCCAGACCGAGAGGTTGTCGAGCAGCTTCCTGCCCCACGGCTCCAGCGCCAGCACCAGCCCCGTCTGCGTCATGCCCAGCGCCAGGAGCGCGATTGTCGGCGGCATGGAGTTGGACAGCTCGGCCCCCGGAACGCCGATCATGGCGATTGGATAGGGCCCGAGGATGGTCAGAAAGAGGAGCGGGATGAGGCTCGCCGCGAAGAAAAACAAGCGATGGCCCGTGCTCCTGAAAGCGCCGTCGTGCCAGGCATAGCCGAGCTGGTGGATGGCGACCCACACGAAGAGGAAATTGAGGAAGTCGACGTAGGGCACGCCCTCGAACACCGCCAGATAGTCTACGAGGATCGCTGCCGAGACCAGCAGGAAGAAGGAGCGGAAACCCCATTTGCGCCACGCCGCATGGGTCAGCGGCGCGAGCGCGGTCACCAGCAGATAGACCGCGAGGAACCACACCGGGATCAAAGCGAGGAACACCGCCATGCGCACCGTCTCGCGCTCCATCCCCACTTGCGTGGCGATGAAGGCGAACGCCGCCCACATCAGCAGCACTGGGAACACGGGATTGATCAGGCGCTGGATGCGGCTCGCGAACCAGTCCGAGTAGTGGCCGTTCTTCGCCCGGGTCGAGGCCCAGCTCACCCCGTTTGAATAGCCACCGACGAGAAAGAAGATCGGCATGACCTGGAAACCCCAGGTGAGCCACTGCGTCCACGGCAGGATGCCGAGCAGATGCCCGCCGACCACCTCCCCGTCGCTGCCGATATAAGGCGCGGCGACTAGCCAGTGTCCCACCACCACCGCCATGATCGACAGCGCGCGCAGGAAATCGACATAGCGATTGCGCTCCGGCGGCGCCTGCTCCGCCAGCAATTTCGCCTTGTTCCACATTCCCATTTGCGCGCCCCTCCCTGCGATAAGCTCGCAATGTAGGCATGCCGCTACCTAACAACCAGTAAGGTGCGAGACTTTCCCGCAGCTTAGCGCTTCTTCATTGCCTGCAGCTTGACGCTCCTGCTAGCGGCGCGGCCAAGCTAACGAAGGTGCATTGCAATGTCCGATATCAAGCGCGTGGTTCTGGCCTATTCCGGCGGCCTCGATACGTCCGTCATCGCCAAGTGGCTCGAGGTGGAACGAGGGCTGGAGGTCGTCACCTTCACCGCAGATCTCGGCCAAGGCGAGGAAATCGAACCGGCACGCGAGAAAGCCCGCGCGATGGGCATTCCGGACAAGCACATCTTCATCGAGGACCTGCGTGAGGAATTCGTGCGCGATTTCGTTTTCCCGATGATGCGCGCCAATGCCCGCTACGAGGGCGACTATTTGCTCGGCACCAGCATCGCGCGCCCGCTGATCTCCAAGCGCCTCGTCGAAATCGCGCATGAAACCAACGCCGATGCCATCGCCCATGGCGCGACCGGCAAGGGGAATGACCAGGTGCGCTTCGAGCTCTCAGCCTATGCGCTCGATCCCGACATCAAGGTGATCGCCCCCTGGCGCGAGTGGGATCTGACTTCGCGGACCGCGCTGATCGCATGGGCCGAGGCGCACCAGATCGCCGTCCCCAAGGACAAGCGCGGCGAGAGCCCCTTCTCCACCGACGCGAACCTCCTCCACACCTCGTCGGAGGGCAAGGTGCTCGAAGATCCGTGGGAAGAGACCCCGGACTATGTCTATTCGCGCACCGACCATCCCGAGGATGCGCCCGATACGCCCGAGTACATCACGATCGACTTCGAGAAGGGTGATGGCGTTGCTCTCAATGGCGAGGCTATGAGTCCGGCCACGCTGCTGACGGCGCTCAACGATCTTGGCCGCAAGCACGGCATCGGCCGCCTCGATCTCGTCGAAAACCGCTTCGTCGGCATGAAGAGCCGCGGCATGTACGAAACTCCCGGCGGCGAGATCTACGCCCGCGCCCATCGCGGCATCGAGCAGATCACGCTCGATCGCGGCGCGGCTCATCTTAAGGACGAGCTCATGCCGCGCTATGCCGAGCTGGTGTACAACGGCCTCTGGTTCAGCCCCGAGCGCGAGATGCTGCAGGCGGCCATCGATCTCAGCCAGGAAAAGGTCAGCGGCACCGTTCGCCTCAAGCTCTACAAGGGGAATGCCTTGGTGGTGGGCCGCAAGTCGGACAACTCGCTCTATTCCGAAGCGCACGTCACCTTCGAGGACGATGCCGGCGCCTACGACCAGAAGGACGCGGAAGGCTTCATTAAGCTCAACGCACTCCGCCTGCGCCTGCTCGCCAAGCGGGATCGGTAGAAAATTTCGTCTGGAAATCGCTTCGCGGACCGGAAATTACGCCCACAGCGCTTCGGTGTTTCGATTTTTGCGATGAAACGTTGACTTATCCACCTCCCTCCACAGCGAAAAGCGGGGAAAGTGGATAACTCGCCTCTTGCGAGCTTGAAGAATCGGTCGATCAGGCGCAGCTTCAATTCATCGGAACGGCGAAGAAAGCTTCCAGCCAAGACGGTCTAACGACCTGAAAGGCAAAGGAAATTCGGAACCGGGAAGACGCAGCGGGATCTGTCCGCGCACATCTCGAGACCCTCGTGCAGAAGGTTCACGCCGGACGCAAGGTGGGTCGATGACGGAAGTGCGAAGGTTTCCAGCTGTGAGTCAGGCCAACCCGGCCGGATGCCGAAGGTGGCGTCGTATAAAGGTCTTCGGACCGGAAGGCGATGTGACCGTTTGAGGTACCGGCCACCAACGGAAGGTCAGGCTGCGGAACCGCCCGTTGAAGCGCGGCTGGGCAAGGTAAGCGAGCGATTGCAAGATCGTGACGCGACCGACACCGGGCCGAGTGGAGGGTAGATCCGGATGCCGGTGCGAGCGCCGGTGATAGAACCTGAAGACTGTCTTCGGATAGCCGGATGGGAAAACATCGGATGCCAAGTCTGCGTCCCTGGAACTTCGGTGAAAGGAACACGGCCACGCATCGGTGAGAGTGGGGTCGGCAGCGATGCCGGCCCCATTTGCTATGGATCAAAGCGATCCCGAAGGGTCCAAAGAGCCAGCGACCAGGGATCGAATCATCTTCTGGTGGCCTTTGACCGGTGACACCCCCAAATGCAGTAGGACAGCGTTTTCCTGGCTCGAGACGCGTCGAAACGTGGCCAAATCGAGGCAGGTTTCCGCTCACGTTAACGACTCTTGCGAAGGCCTCGCCTATATCCTCCCGAACCAGACGGGAGGTCCATTCATGGCCAAACGCGCGTTTCGCAGCATGCTCTTCCTTGCAGCCCTGACGCTGCCCGGCACGGCCGGTCATTCCGAAGAGCCCGACGCCCAGACAATCTCAGAGCCGACATTTTCAGCGCAATTCGCGCCTTATGCCGAGCTGCCCGATGCGCCCGAGGCTGGTCCCGGCGTGGTCGATATCGACACATTCGAACCGCCGATCGAGGAAGGACCGGCAAGCACTTCGCTCGGCAGCGGCATCGCTTCCTACTACGGTCGCCGCTTCCATGGGCGCCGCACCGCAAACGGCGAACGGTTCGACATGAACGCCATGACCGCCGCCCACAAAACGCTGCCCTTTGGCAGCATGGTCGAGGTCACCAATCCGCGCACGGGCAAGTCGGTGATCGTCCGCATCAACGATCGTGGCCCCTTCACTCCGGGCCGAACGATCGACCTGTCGCGCGCTGCTGCAGAGGAAATCGGCCTTGTGCGCCGCGGGCACGGCACGGTGGAGCTGGCACTCCTCGATTGACCTACAGGCGTTTTATCGCCCTACCGCTTCCGCTACTTGAGGGCGGTCACAGTTCCAGTTCGCTCACCTCGCGGAACGATCCGATCTTCCCGCGGGGGAAGGTGTTGAAGGCGATCGAGTAGCGGTTCTCGTTCGAGTTGTTCACTTCGACATAGTGCTGGATCGCGCTGGAGAAGAGCACCAGGTCGCCTTCCTTCGGCACCACCGCATTGCGCGGCGTGTTGTAGACGTTCTGCTTCGCCTCGTGGACCTTCATCTCGATCTGGCGATAGCCATTGTCGCGTTCGAAGATCATGTTGCCCGGCGGATTGGGCAGCGGCGCGTAGTATAGCGAGCCCGAAATCAGCGAATTCGAGTGCGTATGCGCATGCATGCCGACGCCCGGCGGGTTCATCAGCGACCAGCTTTGCGTGACGGCAAGCTGGTGCGAGATCCCCATCACCTCGCGCGCGAACACATCCAGCGCGTCGTCCACCGCATTCTTGACGCTTTTCAGCTCCGGCCGGTCGAACAGGCGCAGCTCTTCCGAGATGTGGTTCACCTGGTTCGCGTTCATCTTGAGCGATTGGATGAACTTCACCTGTTTCGGCGAAATCGCATCCTTGATGTTCATCACGAAATACGGCTCTGCGAAGAGCGGTTTGACATCGAAATTGCGCGCAGGCGCAGCTTTGGCAGCGGTAGCCATCTTGCAGTCCCCCAAATTTACCCCGGGGGCACGATATTTCTGCAGACGCCATTTTCAAGCACGAATTTCGCGCTTTCAACCGCTCAGCTGTCCGCGCAAGGCACCGCGCGGATGGGCTTCGGTGTGCACGTCGACGTAGTAGTGGTCGGGCCGCGCGATCATCGCATTGATGGTCTCGCCCGGCGCCTCGGTACAGGTCTCGTCCATCGCCGACAGCTGCAGCGCGACGAGCTCGCGCCCGTTCTTGCCGCTCTTGCCGCTATGGATGTGCGCGGAGGTCACATCCCCCACGCCCTTCACTTCGAGGTAGTAGCACAGGCTCTGCGCGACAGGTTCGGCATAGGCGTTGAAGTCGCCGTACGCCTCCTTGCCGCCGCCGCCACCGACGACGTTCTCTGCATAGAGGTTAGCGCTCAGCACCGAACCGGATTGCGCACTTGCACCCATATAGAGCGCTGCCACTGCAATACCGGCCAAGGCGATTACCCATGGTCTGATTTTCATGACCGGTCTCCTTTCCTCGAGACCGTTTGCCCGCAAGCGGGAACCCGAATGCAGGCCCGATCCCGCAAAAGGGAGTATATACCCCTTTTGTTCTCAGCGGAAGGAGAATGTGTGTGCGCTCTCTCAGCGACGCCTGCGGCCAACCATCCATTCGCTGAACAACATGGCGAGGATTAGGGCGGCAAAGACAGATGTAAGGCTGACGAGCCAGCTAGGCACAATGGAACTCCGATGCACGAGGCGGGAGCAATGCCGGGGCTTCTCTCAGTCGCCGGAAAGCCAAATCCTGGTCCGACGATGGGTAGCTATCTACCACCGCTCGCGCGGCGGGCGTTACAACATAGGATGTAGCGCGGGGATGCCGATGGTGCGTTTTCCTCTGCTACCCATGCGCTGATTTTGACTGGAACTCCGATCCGGTCGGATGGGCGTGACAC
>JABDNC010000125.1 GCA_013001165.1 Erythrobacter sp. | reverse complement strand
GCATGGGCCTTTTTCATTTCGGCGCGCACCTGCGCCACGCCCTCCTCCGGGAAAGCCGGCGGCTGGCCCCGAGTAGCGACAAGCACATGAACCGCATGCCCTTCAGCGGCAAGCCGCGCCATGGTTCCGCCGCACCCCAGCACCTCGTCGTCAGGATGCGGGGCGACAACCAGCACGCGCCCGAGATCGTGAATCTTGTTCAATCACCCCTCCCGAGGATTGCATGCATGCGCGGTGGCTTCCCGCTTTCACTTTCCCATTCGAGAATACGAAGCAGGCCCGATCCGGTCTGAACCAATAGCGTATCGCCGTCGCGTTCGACGATCTGGCCGGGCGCGGCATGGTGAAGCATCGAACCTGCGGCAGGTTCGCTTTCCCAGATGACGAAGCGATCCTCGCCCACACTCGTGAATGCTCCGGGATATGGACGGCCAACAGCACGGACCAGCCGGTCGACCGCAACGGCATCGTTCTTCCAGTCGATCAACCCGTCGCGCGCGGTCCTTTTCGCCGCCCATGTGGCATAGCGTTCGTCCTGCATCCGGCGCGGCTCGTTACCTTCGGCGAGCACTGGCAAGCTCTGGTCGAGCATCTCGCGCAGCGCCATCATGTGCTTTTCATAAAGCTGCGCCGCAGTCTCGTCGGGCGCGAGATGAAAATAGGACTGGGCGAGGATGTCACCGTCATCGGTGCCCTCCTCCATCCAGAACAGGCTTCCGGCGGTGATCTTCTCGTCGAGCAGGATCGTCCACGGAAGAGCCGCCCTTCCCCGCAATCGAGGCAATGCTGCTGGGTGGTAACCGATGATCTTGCGGGGGCAGATCGCGAGGAAATCGCCTCCGCATAGCTGCGACCAACCGACCACGAAGATGTAGTCGGGTCGCGCCTCGCGTATTGCATCGAGAGTTTCGGGATCATTGGTTTTCCCCGTGCGCAAGACCTCTGCTCCGAGCGTTTCCGCCTGTGGGCCAAGGTCGACAAAGTCGGAGTGCCGTGAGCTCAGTTCCAGCGGCAGGGTCACGACCAGCGCCACTTCCCAGCCCTGTGCCGCCGCGAACGCGTCCAGCACCACTTGGGTGCTACCGACGGCTCCCACCACGACTGCGCGCTTTATTTGCTGCCTCACTCAGCCCACCTTGCGCTTTTCTGCATAGGCAGGACGCGGCGCGAGGTGTGCAGCAGCTTTATCCGTCGGTCGAGGCTGGGTCGGCCCGCCAACCAGTCTCAGCAAGTCCATTTCGTACAGCAGCAAGCGATTGACGATCTCGACGTCATAGGTGCGCTCGGCGCGCGTGCGCGAGCGCGTTGCCATGTCGAACACGAGGTTCGGCTCGGCCACGAATTTCATCATCGCACGGGCAAGATCCTGCGCATTGCCGGGCTTCACAAGAAACCCATTGGACCCGTCGTCGATCGCATCGCGGCAACCGGGCATGTCGGTCGTAATTACGGCCCGCCCCGTTGCAAGCGCTTCGAGGATCGTGCGCGGGAGTCCCTCGCGATAGGTGGACGGCAAGACGAAGACCGAACTGTCGGCGAGGTAGGGGCGCACGTCGTCAGTCCCCGGCACAAATTCGACCGGATACTCCCTTGCGAAACCGGCTATTTCACCTTCGGTAAAGCCCGCCGGGTTCTCCCCGTCGATATGGCCGAGCACTGTGAACTCGCAGCGTTCGCAAGACTGCTTCACCACGCGTGACGCCTCGAGAAATTCGAGAATGCCCTTGTTGCGCAGAAGGCGCGCGACCAACAGGAAGTGCATCCTGCCATGCGGTGGTTCGACCTTGGGAAAGCGCTGCAGGTCGACCCCGGAACCCGGCACCTGCAGGACGTTCTGATCGGGACCGATAATGCCCAGATCCAGCATGTCCTGGCGGTCGTCCGAATTGAAAACGAAGATCGTCTGCGCCCGGCGAACCGCCAGCCGGTAGAGCCGTGCCACTGCCGAACGGATCATGGGGCGGACACCGCTATCGGGGCTGAAGACATGCCCCAGTCCCGACATCAGCGGAAAGAAACGCGGAATACCCAGCAGGCGCGAAACCAAGCCGCCATAGACGATCGGCTTCTGCGTATAGGCGAGGACCAGTTCGGGCCGCTCGCGCAAGAACAGGAAGAAATATCCGATCATCAGCCAGAGATCCGCGAAGGGGTTCATCCCTGCCCTGCTCATCGCCACTGTGCGAAACTCGATCCCGCTTTCGGCTAGTTCGCGTTGGACCTTCTCGTCATGATCGGGGGCGACAGCCACGACCTCGTGTCCGTTCGCCTTCATCGCCCGCAGCAAATCGCCGCGGAAATTCGTCAGCGAGTATGCGAGGCTCGATAGTACGACGATCTTCAACTTCGCGGGTCCTTCCGGCCGGTTCTCGTGCCATGTTCTCCGGAGGACGGGAAAATTCGTCCTCCACGCAAGGACATATTCGGCGCGAAGCGGGGGCGGGTTCAATCGGCAATAGGGGGCATACTCCTTTGAGATGGCACCGGGACGATCAGGCCAAATGGGTAAGGCCCTGCCCATCCGTTCCGACATGGGATTAGCCACACCACCACCTTGGGCTGATTGCGACCATTCCGGTTGATGTCTCATTGCGCCGCTGCCGAGCGTGCCGTGATCGACTATCCCTGAGCCTTACCGAGTTCATGTCCCACCATCCGCACGCACAGGAAGGCCGATCGCCAGCATGACCGACGAGGTTAGATCCGCGAATGACGATTGGAATGCCGACTCGGGCGTGACACCTCCGATCCGCAAGGTCGTCGGCCTGGGACGTGCGCACCGGCAAGTGCGCCCCTATCGCCGCACTTCGATCCGCTGGCTCCTACGGACACTGCTGCTGGCGCTGCTCGACATGACGGCTTTCGTGGTCAGCCTGCTGGCGGTGGGAATGATGGTGCCGCTGTCGGGATATGGCCTCGACGTCACCTTTCCTCCCGCACTGCTGGGATTTGCCGCGACCGCGACAGCGACTCTGCTCGTGTTCCGCATGTACCGCCAGAGCTGGCGCTTCTTCGGCTTTGCTCATGCGGCAGGCGTTGTCGGCCTGGGGCTGCTTGGCTCCGCACTGGGCTGGACGCTCCTGATTCTCGGCCAGAAGGCAACGCTGGGTCTCGGACTTGTGGCCGCCGCGCTTACCCAGTGGATGCTGGCGACCGGGCTACTGATAGCCCTCAGGTCATTGCGTCGGATTGCCCGTGAAAACATGGCGGGCACCAAGATCAGGCTCGGTTCCGCGGTCAGGGCAGATCTTCCGCAAGCCTTGCTAATTGGTCCCGCGCAATGGGCCATGTCGGTCATCGAACTGATGCGGGCCGAGGATGATCCGCAGTTCGCCATCGCGGGCATCTTGCTGCCGTCCGAAGCCGACGTGATCGACCGGATAGGCGGAGTGCGCGTTCTCGGCAGTCACGACAAGCTGGGCGAAATCGCCAAGGCAGCAGAAGCGCAGGGTCGTCCTTTCTCGCTCGCAATCACGCTCGATGACGGGATGTACCTCGGCAATCGCGAAATGACCCGGCTGACACACCGGGCGCGCGAGCTCGGCCTCGAGCTTTCCCGCATCAAGAACCATTGGAGCCAGATCCTCCAGCGCCCCGGCGCGGAGGACCCCAAGAACCTCTCCGTCCCCGACCTATTAGGCCGCAACGAGTTCGAAATGGAAGGTGATGTCATCACGCGCCAGATCGAAGGGCAAAGTGTTCTGGTTACCGGAGCCGGCGGCACTATCGGCGGCGAGCTCGCCCGCCAGCTTGCAAGCTTCCGTCCTTCGCGCCTCATCCTGCTCGAGTTGTGCGAGTTCAATCTCTACTCAATCGAGATGACACTGCGGGAGAAATACCCCGATCTCGAGATCCATCCCGAACTTTGCGACATCCGTTCGCGTGACGAAGTGCACCGTGTGTTCGAAAAGCATCGGCCCTCTGTCGTCTATCACGCAGCAGCCCTCAAACATGTGCCGATCGTCGAACTCAATCCGTGCGCGGGCGTGCACACAAATATCATCGGCACCAAGCGCATCGCCGACGCCGTCACCGAATTCGGCGCGCGGGCGATGGTCCAGGTCTCGACCGACAAGGCCGTGAACCCTGTCGGAATGATGGGCGCCACCAAGCGTATCGGCGAGCTTTACAGCCAGGCGCTCGACATGTGCGGTGTCGATGATGCCGACGCCCCGCGCTTCATGACGGTGCGCTTCGGTAATGTACTCGGCTCGAGCGGTTCGATCCTGCCGCTCTTTCGGCGACAGCTGGAGGAAGGCAAGCCGCTCACCGTCACCCATCCAGACATCGAGCGCTTCTTCATGACGGTGCGCGAGGCAGTGCAGCTCATCCTCCAGAGCAGCGCTTCGGCACTGGCCGAAGATTTGGAACGCGGCAGCATTTATGTCCTCGACATGGGCAAGCCGGTGCGGATCGTCGACCTCGCCTATCGGCTGATCGCCCAGTACGGCCTCGAGCCCGAAGTCGATGTCGAAATCCAGTATGTGGGCCTGCGACCGGGCGAGAAACTCTACGAAGAATTGTTCGATGATTGCGAGGAAGAGGTCCCCTCCAAGATCGGCGGCATCTTCGAAGCGCGGTCGCATCCGATCCCTCTGCCCTTCATCAACAAGAGCATCGACCGGCTGTTCGAGGCCGTGAAGCGCAATGACGCAGCAGAGGCTGAACGTATTGCCCACCACCTGGTCAAGATTCCCAGTAGCGGCGCACGCTTCGACCTTATCACGCCCAGGAAGAAGCCTAGCCTTGTCGATACGGCGGCGACCACATGAACATCTTCATCCCCAAGGAGAAACCCGTCGCGGCCCTACGGCCACGCGCCAGTCACTGGCCGCGACACGAGCAGGACGAAATCGACGCCGTTGTCTCGGTTCTCGCTACGGGGCAGGTCAATGGCCTGGTTCACGGACAGCAGACGGCCCTGTTTGCGGAGGAGTTCGCCGAATACATCGGCATGCCTCACGGCTTCTGCGTCGCCAACGGCACGGTCGCGCTGGAGGTGGCAATGCGGGCACTCGGCATCGGTCCGGGTGACGAAGTGATCGTGCCTGCACGCAGTTTTTTTGCGACTGCCAGCGCGGTGCTGACCGTTGGTGCAACGCCCGCCTTTGCCGATATCGACGCAGAAACGCACAATATCGATCCGGCATCAATCGAACGGCTGGTCGGTTCCAAAACCAAGGCAATTCTCTGCGTCCACCTCGGCGGATTGCCCGCAGACATGCCGACCATCTGCGCGCTCGCGGAAAAGCATGGCCTCAAGGTGATCGAAGACTGCGCACAGGCCCATGGTGCTGCGATCGAGGGCCGCAAGGCAGGCTCATGGGGCGATGCCTCCGCATTCTCCTTCTGCACCGATAAGATCATGTCGACGGGCGGCGAAGGCGGCATCTGCCTTTTCCGTGAAGAAGAAGCTGCCGAGCGCGGGTGGTCCTACAAGGATCATGGCAAGTGCCGTGCGACAATGCGCGACGGGCAAGGCATGCCGGGGCAGTTCCGCTATGTCTGTCACCAGCCGGGCACCAATTTCCGCATGACCGAAATGCAGGCGGCAATCGGCCGCCGCCAGCTCCATACTCTGCCGGGCTGGCTAGATCGTCGACGGATGAATGCGGAGATATTGACCCGTGCGCTTGAAGGGGACCCGCGCGTCTTCCTGCAACGGACACCGGAGGGCTTTGAGCACGCTTACTACAAATTCAACTTCGCCCTGACCGATCCGATTGGCGAGACGGTAGAAGACCTGCGTTCGCGCCTGATCGAGCGATTGCATGCGACGGGAATTGCCATCGGAACCGGCTCGTGCCCGGACATGAGTCTCGAACGGGCCTTCGAGGGGATCGAGCTAAAGCGTGATGGCGATCTACCGGTTGCCCGCGACCTCGGCCGCAGGTCCTTGATGCTGCAAGTGGATCATACCTTGCTGTGCGATGACTTGCGCGCGACTGCCACTGCCCTGCTCCTCGCGCTGGACGGGGAAGCCGGGTGACAGCCGTGCGCAAGCCAGACTTTGTCATCATTGGAGCAGCCAAGGCGGCAACCACCTGGATCCAAGCGCAGCTTCAGGCCAATCCGGCAATCTTCATGCCCGATCCCGAGCCGCACTTCTTCTCGCGCGAATACGAGAAGGGCGAAGATCATTACCTGGACTGGTTCCGCGACCACCCGGCCCGCGCGACCTTGCTCGGTGAAAAGTCCGCAGACTACCTCTCCGATCCCCAAGTAGCAGCGCGGATGGCACAGATGCTTCCTGACGCGCGCCTTGTCGTCCAGCTGAGAAATCCGGTCGGCAGGGCGTATTCGGATTACAAGATGTTCTACCGTCGGGGCGAGGTGAACGATCGACCGGAGGACTACCTTTCCGATCCGGACAATCCGCACCCCCGTTTCCTTCTGGACGGGCTTTACGGAAAACATCTGTCCGGCTGGCTCGAGCATTTCCCGCGCGAGCAATTGCTCGTGTTCACTTACGAGGATGTCTCTCGCGATCCCGTCGGCGTCATAGAACGGGTCTGTGGCCATATCGGCGCCCCGATCACAATTAACGACGAGCTGATCTACAAGCGCGAGAATAACAGCCGCGAAATGCTTCTCCCGTTGCTTATGCGCAAGGTCCTGGCTCCCTTCAAAGAACCGGTCCGCCCCTTCAGGGGCAAGTTCTGGTTCGAAAGCGCCAGGTCGCTGCTGGCCCGAGAGGTGCGCTATCCTGAACTCGATCCAGGCCTTCGCGAGCACATGGAAGAATTCTACCGCGAAGACATCGAACTGACCGAGCAGCTCACCGGCCTCGACCTGTCGGCATGGAAGGCGCCTGCGGCCAGCGCAGTCGCCTGAGCGCGCCTACCCCATAAGGATTAGTCGCGAGAACCGCTTTGTGGTCATCGACTTAATTGTCCACCAGCATGTGCCCTGCGTAGGCTAGGGTCGCCAGCGAAGGTCCATCAGGACGGGTGCAATAATAACGGAGAAAACAATGTCCCGCTTACTCGGATTACTCGGCATGGCGTTCTTCGCCGCCTTTTCAAGCGCAGCGCTGACAGGTTGCGGCGGACCGGGTGGACTAGCGGCAATTCCGGCACCTCCGGGCGGCGAATACCGCGTTAATACCGGCGACACTCTCAAAATCACCGTGCAGGACCTCGATGCCGCAGCAGGCGACTACACCGTCGACGATTCCGGGACTATTTCCCTTCCCATGGTCAAGCAGATCGAGGTTCGCGGCCTGACCTTCCGCGAAATCGGTTCGAAGATCGAAGATCAGTATCGCAGCGCCGGAATCCTGAATGCGCCGATCGTCAACGTGCAGCCCGCAGCGCTGCGCCCGTTCTATGTGCTGGGTGAAGTCAACCGCCCGGGCGAGTTCACCTATCGCCAGGGCATGACCGTCCTCGCAGCCATCTCCGCAGCTGGCGGCTACACTTATCGCGCCGATTCCGGAGAGGTCGAAGTGACCCGCAACATTGACGGGCGCGAAGTCGTCGGCAAGGCAGACGAGACCACGCTTGTCATGCCGGGCGACCGCATCCGCGTCTACGAGCGCTGGTTCTGATCGATGCGGGGGGCAACATTTCTCTCGCTATCGGTCGCAGCAGCGGCGCTCGTGCACGTACCTGTGGCCGCGCAGTCGCTTCCCGATACGGCACCTGCAATCCCGCGCGACGATCCCGAGTACGAGATCGACCCGACGCGCATCGGCCCATTCGACGTGACGGTCGGCGTGCGCGCCAGCACGCAATATGACAGCAACCTTTATGCCCTTCCCGATAACGAGATCGACGATGTCGTTTTCGAATTGTCCCCCTTCGTCACTGCGGCAATCGACAACGGGAAATCACGCTTCGAGGTCGGGACGCAATCGGTGGTCCGCCGCCATGCCGATCAGACAGCCGAGGACTCCGAGGCTGCACGCTTCTTCGGCGATTTCACTTGGACACCTGTCGAGGGCGAGTCGCTTGGCTTCGGCGCACAGTTCGAGCGCGCCATCGAGGACAGGGGCGACCCCGAAGCTCGCAACGTCCTGGCCCCGGGACCGAGAGAGATCGATATCCTGAGCGGCAATGCCCATTACCGCCGCGAACGCGGTCGCATACTGCTCGACCTTCGCGCCGATGTCGCGAAATACGACGCACGCTCGGTGGTCGACGACAACCGCGATTTCTCATCCTACAGCGGCAGTGCAACGGTCGGCTTCCAGGTGGCAGGCTCTGTCTTCGTGACCGCGACCGGCTTCGCCAACCGCCGCGACTTCCGGCTCGAGACCGATCTCGCCGGACTGGAGCGCAATTCCACGACATGGGGCGGCCGAGCAGGACTCAGCTTCGCACCGGGAGGTCTCGTCGAAGGTGCGATCTCCGCCGGTGTCTTCCGCTTCGAACCAGACGAATCGACGTTCGATGATCGCACCGGGCTCTCGCTCGCGGCGAACGTTACTTACCGGCCGCAGCGGCGCACGGCGCTGACACTTTCGGGTTCGAGCGGCGATGTCGCCACTTTCCGCAACGGAGCAACCGGACGAACCGACACGACTATCCGCCTGACCTGGCAGCAGGAAATCCGCCACAACCTCTATTCTTCGTTATCGGCGGGATATCGCCGCAGCCGGTTCCGCGGAACGGGCATCGAGCAGGAGACCGCGATCGTGCGCGGCGAGCTGGAGTTCCTCGTGAGCCGCCACCTGTCGGTCGTAGCCGATGCAAGTTACGGAGACCGCCAGAGCGATTTGTTGAGCGAGGAGTTCGACCGGTTCCGTGGTGGGATTGGCTTGAGACTCAGGTACTGACGCAACGGCGTAGCCCCGCCCACTAATCCCGAATAAATGTCCTAGTCGGTCGAGCCTTCCATGGCCTTGCGTGACTCCCTCCACCAGACGACGTCGAGAGCGACGGCGGTCAGTAGGCCGAAAGCGATGTGAGCGAGATTCGCTCCCAATGCGCCGTAGATGGGCATGGTCACGAATGCCGTGATGAAGAACAGGAAAGTGGAGAGCGCGGCGACGATCAGGACTACTCCCGGCCGGCCCATAGAGAGCAAGGCTGATCGCGAGGGCGCCGAATGGAGGATCAGGATGACCGCTACCATCTGCGCGATCAGGAGCCCGTATGCCTCCACGAACTCACTACCGAGAACCAGTGCGATAGCCTGTTTGCCAAGCAGGATCGTCGCAACCAGTGCCGCAAGGCCAATCGCCAGCAGGGCGAGCTGCAAACGGGAGGTCACCGTGCGGAAGGCGCGAATTTCAAGCTTGGCCCAGAGGCGCGCCATATCGGGATACATTACGGCCTGAACGTTCGCACCGACCTGCATCGCCACTTTCGCGACGCGCTTGGCGATGTGGTAGAAGCCCGCTGACGACGCTCCGCCCAGAGCACCGACCAGCAGGGTGTCCGCTTCCTGAGTCATAGTCCGCAGCGTGCTCGAGATGTTGGTCGACCAGGCGAAGCTCATGAAGCCCGGGAAGCGCTGCGGCAGGTTTCGCCATTGTGCTTTTAGCGGGTTTGCCACCCCCTGCCTCTTGAGGCTCCTGAAGCTGATAAACAGGAATAGCGCGGTGTCGAAGATCTGCACCCCGGTCCAGATCAGGATAAATGCCAATACGTCCAGACCCATGAGGAAGGCGACAAAAGCCAGAACGATGCGGACGAAGCTCGAAACGGTCTGCAGATAGGCGAGCGTGCGGAACTGCCCGCCCAGCCGTAGGGCAGCAGTGGGAAACCCGCGGATGTTCAGGGCGATCGCAGCTGCGAAGATCATGACCAGCGGCAAATCCTCCGGTTGCAGACCGATCGTTTGCATCAGGAGCAACCCGCCACCGATGGTGAGAGCGGCGGCCAGCAGGCAACTCGCCGTGTCGAGCAAGAGCCCGTAGAGGAAGAGCGAGGCCATGCGGTCGCTGTCGAATGACTGTTCTTCGCTGGCCGCGAAACGGATCAACGGCTGCCAGGATTCGAACCTGACAAGTCGCTCGCTGAAGCGGCCCAGTGTCAGGACAAGAACGAAAACCCCAA
>JABDNC010000059.1 GCA_013001165.1 Erythrobacter sp. | reverse complement strand
AGGGCGACGCGGTAATACATCCAGATGATCAGCGCCGCGAAAATGAAGAACGGCACCCACAGCGCCAGGATGGGATCGAACATGCCTATTGCGGCGAGGTCCTCTCCGTACTGGTTCACCTTGTGATAGGCGACCACCATGATGATCGAAAGGAACACGCCAAGCGCGCTGGTACTTCGTTTTGGAGGTATGCCGAGTGCGACGGCGAGTAATGGCATCAGCGCCATCATCACCACCTCGACCAGCCTGAAATTGAAGCTGGCCTGAGAGGCGTCTCGCTTAGTTTCGGACTGGTTGTCGGCCCAGCCGATGCGTAACAGTTCGGGCAAGATATATTCCCGCTCGTCCTCTCCGCGGGCGCGAAATTCCTCGATTGCGGGAAGGTCTATGGGCAGGTCGTGCCGCGTGAAGGTGAGCACGCGCGGGGTCTGGCTGCCGGTGTCCTGCACAATGGTGCCTTCGGTCAGGCGCAGGATGATGGTGTCGGGATCGTCGGTCGTCGCAAGGAAGGCGCCTTCCTTCGCGCTGATCGAGAGGACCTGTCCCTTGTCATTGGCGACACGCGCGAAAATACCCTTGAGCTGTCGGCCCTCGTTCTCGCTTTCCTCGATCCGCAGCGCCATGCGGTCGGCCAGGGTGGTGAACTCGCCAACCTTGATCGAAGCGCCGAGCGCGCCCGAGCGCAGTTCATATTCGAGCCGTTCGTAGGTGAAGCGGCTGACCGGCTGGATGAAGAAGACAAGTGCGACATTGACCGTCATCAGCACGGCGGTGATGGCGAAGGGCACGCGTAGCAGGCGGCCATAGGACAGGCCGACTGCGCGGAAGACATCGAGTTCGCTGGTCGTCGCCAGCTTCCTGAAGGCGAGCAGGATACCGAGCAGAAGGCCGAGCGGGATCGCAAGGCTCGCATATTCGGGCAGCAGCGTGGCGAGCATCTTGAAAACGACGCCGATCGGTCCGCCTTCCACCGCGACGAAGTCGAGCAGGCGCAGCATCTTGTCGAGCACCAGCAGCGAGGCCGCCAGCGCGAAGACCCCCAGCATGGGGACGATCACCAGCCGGAAGATATAGCGGTCGATTGCAGGGAGGAAGTTGAGCACTCGGGTTCCGGCTATTGGGTCGCGTCTACGGCTGAGGCCCTAGCGCGAAAAACTGCGCACGTCATGCCCTACCAGAAACGGCTTCCGGGGATGCCCTTGAACGGGCCCGCCTCGCGGCTGGTGATCCAGCCACCGTAGAAGCCGCCCGGTTGCGGGATGACCTGTTCGCCATCGACTAGGCATTCGTCGAAAGGTTCAGGGTAGAATGCGAAAAAGCCGGCGATAGGCAGGAAGCCGGCGGTAGGGTCCTGATAGCTCCAGCAGGCAGCTTCGAGCTTCTCTCCCTCGATCACGACATCCCAGTAGCGCGCCTGTCCTTTCCATTCGCATAGCGAACGGCGCGGATTGGCCGCGAGATGCTGGGTCGCGACATCCTGCGGCGGCAGGTAATAGGTCGGCGGGTGGCTGGTTTCGAGCGTGCGGTATGCGCCCCGCGTGTCGGCAAGCGTCACGCCCTTGTGACGGATGACGATATGTCTGTCCGTCTTTTCGAGAATAGCGGGGCGGGGATAGTCCCAGACGCTTTCCTGCCCTTCGCGGACCCGATCGGGTTGGGGATGGCCGAGAAAGGCGATCGAGTCAGGCCTTTTCCAAGGTGCACTGGAGCGGATGCTGGTTCTCGCGGGCGAAATCCATCACCTGATTCACCTTGGTCTCGGCAACTTCATAGGGGAAGATGCCGCAGACGCCGACGCCCTTCTGGTGGACGTGGAGCATGACGCGCGTCGCTTCTTCCATGTCCATGCGAAAGAAGCGCTTCAGCACGATCACCACGAATTCCATCGGTGTGTAATCGTCGTTCAGCAGCAGCACCTTGTACTGGCTGGGCTTCTTGGGCTTGGCGCGCGTCTTCGTGGCGAGACCGGTCTGGCCTTCGCCGTCGCGCGAATCATCATCGTCGCCTGCGGCGCGGATGGTCATGGAATGATGCGGCTGGGTCATCGAAGGCGCCAATATCGTATCCGGATCGAAAATCGCAAGCGGTGTCCTGTCCGAATTTGGAGGGGACGGGTCAAGAAAACGTCAATCCGCCGCTTTCGTGCCTGCAAAAGCAAACGGGCCGGACAACACCGAAGTGCTATCCGACCCGCCGTTTTCAACCACCGGGCAAAGGGAGAGAGGAGAGAGATGCCCGGCGGGTTGAAGCTAGTCTTGTGTTTCGCGCTTAGGCGGCCTTGCGGACCTTCTCAGCGGCGAGGCTCATACGGCTCGAGAGCGGAGCGAAAGCTTCGTTGGCGAGCTTGAGCATGGCTTCGGTGTTCTTCGAGGTGGTCGAAACCATGGCGTCGAAGTTGCGACGTGCGATTTCGCCCTGCAGCTGGAACAGCTCGGTCGGCGACTTCACAGCGGCCATCTTCTTGACGTCGCCCTGGACGGTTTCGGCAGCCGACTTGGCTTCTTCGACATAGGTGCGGCCCATGTCCTGCATGCCGCCAGCAAGGATCTTGCCGCTCTGGACGAGAGCTTCGAGGTTGCCCTTCTGGAATTCGACGACGTCCTGGGTCATTTCTGCACCCTTGTCGTAGGCAGCCTTGGCACGGGTCTGCGCATCGGCAGCCATTTCCTTCGCCTTGGCGGTGTAGTCGGTGGTCTTTGCGTTCTTTGCAGTAGCCATGATGGTGTCCTTCAATTTCGTAATCGGGGTAGCAGAGGTCTTGGTAGCGGCCTTCTTGGCGACCGGCTTCTTGGCCGGTGCAGCCTTTTTGGCGGCGACCTTCTTCGGAGCGGCCTTCTTTGCAGCTGCTTTCTTGGCCGGGGCCTTCTTCGCAGCAACCTTCTTGGCCTTCTTCGGCTTGGCGGCAACGGCCTCGGCGACCTTGTCGGCCTTCACCGGCGCAGTCGTGTCAGCTTCGACAGCCTTCTCGACAGCCTTGGCGCTAACCGTGGCAGTCTTCTTTTCGGCGGCCTCGGCATAAGCCTTCTCGGCAGCAGCATCGATTTTGGTCTGGCTATCAGCCATGTCATTAACCTCGCATTTGTTGCACTGCACAAAATAGGCACTGCAGGTGCGAAGTCAAGGATTTTTTGTGCACTGCACAATAAGTCGCGACGAGGTGTTTTTTCAGTGACTTAAACCAGAATTCAGCGTGTGGCGACGTAGCGTCCCGGCGCGTCCTCGATTATTTTATCGCCCTTTCCGCCCGGTTTGCGCTTGCCCGTGGCGGCCACGGTTTCGCTGTCCTGAGTGCGCAACCAGTCGATCCAGTCGGGCCACCAGCTACCTGGATGTTCTTGTGCGCCGTCGCGGAATTCAGCCAGATTGCGCGGCTCGCCGTCATTGGTCCAGTACTGGTACTTGCCCGAGGAGGGCGGATTGACCACGCCGGCGATATGGCCCGAGCCTGCCAGCACGAACTTGATCGGGCCGGTGAAGTGTTCCTTGATGCGCCACACGCTTTCTGCAGGAGCGATATGGTCTTCCTTGCCCGCCTGCACATAGGTCGGCGTCTTGACCTGCCCGAGGTCGATCGGCGTGTCGTCGACTGTGAGCGCATCGGCCTCTACCAGACGGTTGTCGCGATAGAGATCGCGCAAGTACTGCTGGTGCCACTTGGCCGGCAGGTTGGTGACGTCGCCGTTCCAGTGGAGCAGGTCGAAGGCCGGATAGTCCTCCCCCAGCAGGTAATTGTTGACGACGTAGTTCCAGATTAGGTCCGTGCCGCGCAAAAGGTTGAAAGTCGCAGCCATATAGCGCCCGTCGAGGTAACCGTCGGGGCTCAGCGCCTTGATCGTGCCGAGCTGGTTGTCGTCGATGAAGTTGAGCAGTTCGCCTGCCTTCTCGAAATCGACCTGCGCGGTGAAGAAGGTGGCGCTCTTCACCTTGTCTTCCTGATCCCTGCGATGGAGCAGGGCGAGCGTTGCGGCGAGTGTGGTACCCGCCACGCAATAGCCGATCGCGTGGACACTGGGCACGTCGAGCCGCTCTCGGATGTGGTCGATCGCATCGATCTGTCCGCGGACATAGTCGTCCCAGATTACGTCCTTCATGCTGGCATCAGCCGATTTCCAGCTGACCATGAACACCGTCACGCCTTGGTCTACCGCCCATTTCACGAAGCTCTTCTTCTCGTTCAAATCGAGGATGTAGAAGCGGTTGATCCACGGCGGGAAGATCACCAGCGGGGTCGCCATGACCTTGTCGGTGGTCGGCGAATACTGGATCAGCTGGTAGAGCGGGGTCTCGTGAACGACCTTGCCCGGCGTCGTCGCGATGTTCTCGCCCAGCGTGAAGGCGGTTGCGTCGGTATGGCTCAACTGCCCGCGGCGCATGTCGGCGAGCAGGTGCTCCATGCCCTTGACCAAATTCTGCCCCTTGGTCTCGAGCGTGCGCTCCATGACAACGGGATTGGTGAGCGGGAAATTCGCCGGGCTGGCCGCTTCGGTGATCGCCTTGGTGGTGAACTTGAGCTGTTCGCGCTGCTGCGGGTTCAGCCCTTCCATATTGTCGGCCATCTGCTCGACCCGTTCGGCAAGGAACAGGTAGGTCTGGTGGATCAGCGCAAAGGCGGGATGCGCGCGCCATTTCTCGTCGGCGAAGCGGCGGTCCTTGCGCGGCAGTTCGACTTCGCCGCCGGCATTCTCGCCCGCCTTCGGGCCGAGGCCGTACTGTCCCAGCACCACGTTCCACAGCTCCATGCCTTCGTCCCACAGCGCCTTTTGCTGATCGGGCCGGGCGATGGGCATCTGCTTGTACCAGTCGGTCGCCAGAGCCATCCAGCGCGCCGGATCGAAATAGGGGACCAGCGCCTGCGGATTGCTCATCTGCTCGGCCTGGTACTGCGCCCAGAGCGCCTGAAGCTTCGCGCCGTTTTCCGCCCAAGCCTGCGCATCTTCGGGCTTCATCGGCGTATCGCCCATGGCCAGCGACGGATCGATCGCTCCCGTCAGCGGGGCGAACATCGCTCGCGCCAGTTTTGCCGGGTGCTCGTAGAGATTGGTGAACGGATCGGGCGTTTCTGTCATCATCGCTCCTTAGCGGGGGCAAGCGCTGTTTGTCCCGCACTTAGAATATTCCGCGCTTCGCTGCATCAATGGCGTTTGCGCATGCTGCGTGAATAGGTAATCAGTGTGACAGATCAACGCCCGGAAGAGCCTAAATGTCCGACGAATTTTACCGCATCAAACGCATGCCTCCCTATGTCATCGCCGAAGTCAACGCGATGCGGCATGCGGCGCGGCAGGCGGGGCGCGACATTATCGACCTCGGCATGGGCAATCCGGACCAGCCCCCGCCGCAGCACGTGATCGACAAGCTGTGCGAAGTGGCCTCCAAGCCCGATGCGCATGGCTATTCGCAGTCCAAGGGTATTCCCGGCCTGCGACGCGCACAGGCGAATTACTACCAGCGCCGCTTCGGGGTCCAACTCGATCCCGAAAGTGAAGTCGTGGTCACCATGGGTTCGAAAGAGGGCTTGTCCTCGATGGCGACCGCGATCAGCGCGCCGGGCGACGTCATCCTCGCGCCGAGCCCTGCCTATCCGATCCACACCTACGGCTTCATCATCGCCGGTGCCACGATCCGCAGCGTGCCGACCACGCCCGACGAACGCTATTGGCGCGCGCTGGACAACGCGATGGCCTATACGGTGCCGCGCCCGACCGTGCTGGTGGTCAATTACCCCAGCAACCCCACGGCAGAGACCGTCGACCTCGCCTTCTACGAGCGGCTGGTGGACTGGGCGCGCAAGAACGAGGTCTGGGTGCTGTCCGACCTCGCCTATTCTGAGCTTTATTACGACGGCAATCCCACGCGCTCTATCCTCGAGGTTCCGGGCGCGAAGGACGTGGCGGTCGAGTTCACCTCCATGTCGAAGACTTTCTCCATGGCCGGGTGGCGCATAGGTTTCTGCGTCGGCAACAAGAAGCTGATTTCTGCCCTGACGCGGGTGAAGAGCTATCTCGACTACGGTGCCTTCACCCCCGTGCAGGCGGCCGCCTGTGCCGCGCTCAACGGCCCGCAGGACGTCGTCGAGCAGAACCGTGCGCGCTATCAGGCGCGGCGCGACGTCATGGTCGAAAGCTTCACCCGCGCAGGCTGGGAAATTCCCTCACCGCCCGCCAGCATGTTCACTTGGGCCCCGCTGCCCAAGGGGTTCGAACATATGGGCAGCCTCGAGTTCTCCAAGAAGCTGCTGCAGGAAGCCGAGGTCGCCGTTGCGGCAGGCGTCGGCTTCGGCGAGGAAGGCGAGGGTTTCGTGCGCATCGCAATGGTCGAGAACGAACAACGCATCCGGCAGGCCGCGCGCAACATCAAGAAATTCCTCACGGAGCATGCAGCGCACTAGGTAGTCATCCGGAATTCCGGAAAAATCCAAAGTCAGCCATTGGTTAAGTGACGGGTGGGCATAGGAGTCCCTTATGTCGCTCGCCGAATATTCCTGGCTCTCCGTGTCCCCCAGCCCTCCGGGGCGGTGGGACCTCCGCCTTATGGGCTGGACACTGCATTCCTTTTTCCGATGCGAGGATCTGCCGCGTGGCATTCCCGCGCTGCTCGACTGGCGCGTGGGGTGCCGCTGTCCCGACTGGGGGATGTTGCAGAACAAGCAGAACGTGATCGTGATCGGTGTCGACGATGCCGAGACCCGCGCCCAGCTGCTGAGCGAAGGTTTCGGCGATGCACTCGATTCGCAGCATGCGCTGGTCGAACTCGCCGCGCGGCTGCTGAAGCTGGAAGGGCTTGCGAAAAGCATTCCGCAACAGCGCCGCGCCGGACCGTTGGTGCTCGATCTCTTCCACCGCGATGCCCGGCTGAAGGACCGCTGGATCGGTCTCCACCCGCGCGAGTTCGGCTTGCTCTGGCGGCTGGCGGAAACGCCGCACCGGCAAGTCAGCCGCAAGGAACTGCTGCAGGACGTCTGGCGCCTGCGGCACGAACCGGAGACGAATTCGCTCGAGGTTCATGTCTCGCGCCTGCGCGCCAAACTGGCGGTTTCGCAGCTAGGCTGGCTGGTCCACACGCATCCAGATGGCGGCTACCAGCTGGGCTCGCGCCGCCGGGGCGATGGCGAGACGATCCGCGTGGTTGCAGGCGGCACGCTGGACAGCCGCGCCGCGATGCAGCAGGAGAAGGCTTCCGAATACCGCAGAGTGCAGGAACGCCATGACCACCGAGAACCGCGTTACGATTGACCTTACCGACAACGGCGTCGCACAGGTCCGCTTCAACCGTGCCGAAAAGATGAACGCGCTCGACCCGGCGCAATTCGAAGCGATCATCGCGGCGGGCGAGGAATTGCGCGAGATGAAGGGCCTTCGCGCCGTGGTGCTGGCTGGTGAGGGCCGCTCGTTCTGCGCTGGGCTTGATGTGTCCAGCTTCACTGCAAGCCCCGACGGGGAGCGCAAACCACTGACCGAGCGCACGCATGGCAATGCCAACACCTTCCAGGAAGTCGCCATGACCTGGCGCAAATGCCCCGTTCCGGTCATTGCCGCGATCCATGGCGTATGCTTCGGCGGCGGTATGCAGATCGCGAGCGGGGCGGACATCCGCGTCGTCCATCCGGCAAGCCGCATGGCGATCATGGAAATGAAGTGGGGCCTCGTCCCTGACATGGGCGGTTATCACCTGTGGCGCGGCAATGTCCGCGACGACGTCTTGCGAGAACTGGTCTACACAAACCGCGAATTCACCGGCGAAGAAGCGAAGGAATACGGCCTTGCGACCTTCGTCACCGAAGACCCGCTGGGCAAGGCGAACGACATCGCGAACGAGATCGCCAATCGCAATCCCGAGGCGATCCGGGCCGCCAAGCGCCTTCAGGACGCCATGCTCGAACAGTCGGGCGACGATATCCTGATGGCCGAAAGCGTCGAACAGGCAGGCGTGATGCGCAAGCCGAACCAGATCGAAGCGGTGATGGCGGGCATGCAGAAGCGCGCAGCGAACTTTTCCGACGTTTGAGAGGGGGATCTCCGAAACGATTCTGATTGCGGATATCCGATTAAGCGGTCAGTCCTCGATTATGATCGAGTGAGGGGCACCCCGCTTCACCATTCAACCATTCACTCGAACTGACGCTACCGGTAATGTAGCTATTCGGTGAACGTTAACATCCAAGGGGAGGTTCGCAGTTCTAGATCGCGCCGCCAATGCGAACCAAGGCGTCACGGTCAGCTACGCGCTGCCCGCTGAGCGGTTGCGACCGTATATTTCCACTTATTCTTTGACCGTAGTGGAAAAGAACAGGGCTACGGTCTTCGATCAGGTCTACCCGGAATGGCCTAACATTCGCATGACGGTGGGAGGCGATATGGCTGCCTGCACCGGCCCGGGCCCCTTGCAGGTCTGCAATCCGATTTGCGCAATCGGTCCGACAAGTCATGCGACGCGCTTCTCGCTGGCTCCGGGACGCTATTGGACGATCAGCCTGTTGCCGCTCGGCTGGGCGCGTTTCGTCGGCATTCGAGCATGCGAGTTCGCTGACCTTTGGGAAATTCTCGGCCGCGACGGTCCTCTTTCCAACTTTAAGCCATTGCTATCTTGCGAGCGGCCCGGGCGGGATTTTTCCGACGTAACGGGACGGATTGACGCGCATCTGATTGGCATGCTTGGCCAGCCGGCGGCCAGGGAAGAAACGATCTTCAAGGCCCATTCCGTACTGCTCGATCCCGCCGTGACCACCGTGAAAGACTTCGCCGAGCAGGTTGGGATCGGGGTTCGTGCGCTCGAGCGGCTGTCCCTTTCTGCTTTCGGGTTCAGTCCCAACCTGCTGTTGCGCCGGCAGCGCTTCCTGCGAAGCCTTGCCCAGTTCATGCTGGACCCCTCGCTTTCGTGGATCGACACGCTCGATTCCCAATATGTCGACCAACCACACTTCATTCGCGATTTCCGCCGGTTCATGGATACGACCCCGAGTGCCTTTGCGGCAGCACCCCATCCGGTGTTGTGGGCGGCAGCCAAGGCCCGGACGGAGACTGCCGGTAAGCCCATGCAGGTTCTCCAGTCACCGAGCGAGGTTGGCTGAACCCTGCGCCCCTTGGCGGAATTCTGGCATCGATGTGATAGGCGTCTAGGGCGCCCTCTCGCCATAGATCCAAGAGAACGGGCCCGAATAGCTCACGATCGGCCGGTAATCGCGCACGAGGTCCGCCGGCAGCACTCTGTCGGTGCGGTTGTCCAGCACCATAAGGCGTCCGCCCCGATTTACCGCTAGGATCGCGTGCTCGACATCCTGCCGGTCGCGAAGGACGACGAGGTACATGTCGTGGCCAGGCACGCCGAGCTTCTCGAGCAGAGCCATTTTCGCCAGCGCGAAATCCTCGCAGTCGCCATAGCCGCGGGCAAGGGTGGCAGGCGCGCTCGACCATTGATCGCCATAGGCGTCGTCCTGGTAGCGCAGGTTCCAGTTGACCCAATTGTTCACTGCCAGCAGCGGATCGCGCGGGGGGCTTGCACCCGCCTTGGCAAGCATCGCGTTCCACGGTCCGGCTTGCACGGTCAGCCGCGCAAGCCTGGCCGCGTCCCACTTGCGCGTCGGCACGGTGCCTCCTCCGACTGGAAGGGCGGTCATCCTGAAGAGGCTCGGCGCTGTCGGGCGTACGGGAGGTACGGGGAGCGGCGGCGCGCAATGGTGAAGTGCGCGGGGGTCCTCGGGTTCTGCCTCCTCCTCGCTCTCCGGCGCTGGCAGGGTGAAGACAAAACCGGTGGTCGGCATGACATAGGCGTCTTCAGCCGGCTCGGCGGGCGGGGCAGGCTCGGTAAGCGGGTTTTCGGCCAAGCATTCGGGCGGGACCTGCATCGCCTGCTCTGCAGCCTGCGCATGGGCAGTTGGCGCGCACAGCATCGCGCCTGCCGAAGCAAGCGTCGCGGCAAATACGGTCCTGATAGAAAGCCCTGTCATGCGTGTCCCGTCACCGCGCAAAATGGCAGTCATCGGGTGATCAGGCAAGCTGGTCCGCCATCGCTCCCGCGCGAATGCTGCACCGCATGTCGCAGTGCTTCAAATCAGCCGAAGATCGCGACCGATTGCATCCCGTCGAGCACCTGTTTGCCATCGGCATTCCACAGCCGCAGCCGCTCCGAAGAATAGCCGCCTGCCGCATGCTGGCTGGCATTTTCCGACAGCCACCAGCCATCGCGGGTCGAGGGCGCAGTCTCGAGCAGGTTGAATGACCAGTTGATCGAGCTGATCGGCCCCTGGCGCTGCATTGCACGCATCGCGCCCGGCGGGAGGACGTCGCCCAGCAGGATAAGCTCGCTGACCGGATCGAGCCCTTCGCGGTCGGCCAACCGCGCCCAGCGCCGCACAACCGGATCGCCCGGTCCGCGCTGGTCCTGCGCGCGCTTGAGTTCGAAATTGTGGCGGATGAAGGCCGGTCCCTTGTCGGTCATCGTGTCGGGCGCATCCTCGGGCGGGCCGGGCCAGTTGTCGACCGGAGCCGCGTCATGCACCGCATTGGGCTCGCGTTCCGTCCCGAACAGCCAGAAGGCGGTGAGCGTGCATTTACCCTCGCACCAGATTTCGCTGCGCACCTGCGCAACATTTCGCCCCTGCCGCACGATCTCGCGTTTCAGCTCGACCTCCGGCCCGGTCGGAGCGACGAAGGCGACCTGTGCAGCGCGCAGCGGCGGCAGGTCGGTGAAGGCCTTGATCGCAGCCGTATAGGCGACAAGCGCGGAGGCTCCGCCATACATGGTGCGGCCCTGCAGCCAGTGATCGAGATTTTCGAAGTGGGTGTTGCCGCCCTCGGCGGTGATCGGATCGGTCAGGCTGGCGATACTCATTTGCCACTCATTGCCCGCCATTGCCGCTTCGTCCAGACTGACGTTACGTAAGGCGATTGCAAAGCTTTGTGAGAATCGCTAGTGGGCCGCTTCCCGTGCCGAGAGGCAAGGGCGAGGCCCGATGGCGGAGTGGTTACGCAGAGGACTGCAAATCCTTGCACGCCGGTTCGATTCCGGCTCGGGCCTCCACTTCTCTTCCCTTTGCAAGAGAATGTGCCGCTTTAGCTCAGTTGGTAGAGCACATCATTCGTAATGATGGGGTCACGTGTTCGAGTCACGTAAGCGGCACCATTTCCAACGGCTTGCCCGAGCATCGCGATTTGCCCTACTCGCCGGTCTTGCGCTGCGGGAGCTAAAGGCATGATCCGTCTGGAATCCGGTCCTTCCATGGTGGAGATCGACCCCGCGCTTGGCGGGTCGATCGTTTCCGCGCGGTGGCATGGTATGGATATCATGCGGCCCATGCAGGGCGACAACGTTCTCGGCGCGTCGTCATTCCCGCTCGTGCCCTATTCCAATCGCATTGCCGGATCGGTGTTTTCGTGGCGGGGCGAGGAAGTCTCGCTGAAGCCTAACCATCCGGGCGACCCGGCGAGCCCCGCGATCCATGGAGTTGGCTGGACAAGCGAATGGAAAGTGATCGACTTGCAACCGGCTTCAACCAGGCTCGAACTGGAGCACACGGCAAACGTGGACTGGCCGTGGTCGTTCGTGGCACGGCAGGACTTTGTATTGGCGGATAGGGGGCTGCATCTTTCGCTGTCGCTCGAGCATGCGGATGACAGCGCCATGCCAGCAGGGCTGGGGTTTCACCCGTTCTTTCCGCGTAGTTCGCACACTCTCTACCGCGGACTGCACAGGGGGGAGTGGGAAACAGATGCCGGATGCATTCCGACCCGGCTTCGCAGCGTGCCAGCACCGCAGGACTGGTGGCAGGGGCGCCCTGTCGAGACGCGCATCGTCGATACCGTTTACACCGAGCGCGAGGGACCGTTGACGATCGAATGGCCCGAGCGCGGTATCGGTCTTATGATGGTCCCGTCGGACGATCTGGCGTTCACGACCGTCTATGTGCCCACAGGCGAGGATTTCTTCTGCGTCGAGCCGGTCACGCATATGACCGACGCCTTCAATCGCGACCTTCCCGATAGCGGCACGCGATTGCTGGAAGCCGGGGAAAGCTGGTCGGTCGATCTCAAGCTGGAGTACTTCCGGCTCTAGATGACCCGCAGCGCACGACCTGCGTAATCCTGCATGACCCGGTTCACCTTGTCCCGCGGCATGACAGCAACGACCGATCCGCCGAACCCGGCACCGGTGATGCGAACGCCGCCGGTATCGCCAATGGTTTCCTGAACTCGCTCGACGAGCAAGTCGACCTCGGGATGAGACACTTCGAACAGGTCGCGCAGCGACGCATGGCCCTCTCGCAAGATCCGCCCGAATTCTGGAAGGTTCGCATCCGCGATAGCCGATCTGGCCTGGCGAACCCTTGCAATCTCGCCGACAACGTGGAGCGCGCGGTTTTTTTCCGGCTGCGCGAGGTTGGCGTCTTCGAGCATTTCCATCCTGGCATCGCGCAGGCTCGTCATTCCGAGCGCGCTTGCGGCAGCCTCGCATTGCTGGCGACGGGCGTTGTATTCGCCCTCGACGAGTCCACGGGTCACGCCCGATTCTATGACCAGCACGCCCCAGCTCTCGGGGAGGGCGACATGGGAATAGGAGAGGTCGCGGCAATCGAGCAGCATCGCCTGTCCCGGCTTCCCGGCCGCGACCGCCATTTGGTCCATGATGCCGCAGGCAACGCCGGCATAGTCGTGTTCCGTTTGCTGCGCCCGGCGGGCGAGCGTGGTCGCATCGACGCTATTGCCGACGGCGTCGGCATATGCGCGGCCCGCCGCGATGCAGAGAGAGGCTGAGGATGACAGGCCCGATCCTTTCGGCAGGTCCCCGGTGATCGCCAGCTGGATTGCTGGCAGGCCGCCGTCCATCTGTGCCGCCATTCCGCGTATGTAGGACCGCCAGTCGACCTTATGCGGCTTCTCGGGTTTATTTGGCGAAAACGTATCGGTCTCGCCAAAATCGGCAGCAAATGCCTCTGTCCGATCGCCATCGCTCCTCGCCCATGCGATCGCCGTTCCCGCAGAAACCGGAATAGGCAGCACGAGGCCATCGTTGTAGTCGACATGCTCGCCGATCAAATTGACCCGCCCGGGTGCGAACACGACGCCGTCAGGCCCGCGTGAAAAACTTTCCCGAAAAACTTCCTTGGCCTTCTCGGCGAGTTTTCCGCTCATTCGATCAGCTCCCGCAGTCTTTGTGCTGCCGCTTCGGGTGTCAGGTCGCGCTGCGTTTCGGCGAGCAGTTCGAAGCCCACCATGTGCTTGCGGATCTCGGCCGAACGCAGGAGCGGCGGATAGAAATGCGCGTGGAGGGTCCAGTGGGAATTGTCGTCGCCCGATCCGTGAGGCGCGCCATGCCAGCCCATTGAATAGGGGAAGTCCGTCTGGAACAGTGCGTCATAGGCGCGCAACACCTGTCCCAGAATCTGCGCAAGCGCGCCGCGTGCAGCCTCGCCCAGTTCTTCTAGCCGCGCGACCGTTTCTAGGGGGAGAACCAATGTCTCGAACGGCCAGGCGGCCCAGTGCGGGACCACCACCAGCCAGTGCCTGTTTTGCGCGACGATGCGCTGGCCTGCCTCGATCTCTGCGGCGGCGACATCGGCCAGCATCGAACTGCCGTGGGTTGCATGGTATTTGCGCTGGCGATCGTCCTCGCGCTGGACCAGCGTCGGCACGAAATCGCCCGCCCATAGCTGGCCGTGCGGGTGAGGCGAGGAGGCGCCCATCATCGCACCCTTGTTTTCGAACAGCTCGACATGGGCCCAGCGCGACCCGAGCTCCTGCGAAAGCTCGCACCAGCTGTCGATTACGTTCCGGCGCCCGGCATCGTCCATGCGGGCAAGCGTCTGGGAGTGGTCCGGCGAATAACAGATGACCTTAGTTTCGCCTGTCGCAGGGCGCTCGACGAAAAGGCGGCCATCCTCGACCTCTTCACTGCGATCGAGAAGCGCGGGAAAGTCGTTCGGGAAGACGAGGGTGCCGGCGTAGTCTGGGTTGGTCGCTCCGCCGCTCCGCTCGTTGCCCGGGCACAGGTAGCAGGACGCATCATGCGAGGGGCGCACTTGCGTAGCTGCGGGCTTCACCTCGCCTTGCCACGGGCGTTTCATCCGCTGCGGCGAAACGAGTACCCATTCGCCGGTAAGCAGGTTTTGCCTGCGATGTGGCAGGTCCTTGGTCATCGGGCCTCCAGATGGAAGATCGCTGCGGTTTCTGCGGCAAGTGCGGGAAGCGGCAGGCCAGCCGAGGCGAGCCAGCTTCCAGTGTAGCGGACAGGATTGTCTCTATCCGGTCCGTAGGCAAGCCCGTCCTGCGCGGCGAGCACGTGAGGGTGACCTGCCTTCTCGATCAGGCGGACATTCCAGTCGCGCGCCTCGGCAAAGGGCAGGGTAAGCGGGGCATCGCGGCGATCGGGCGTCGGCGTGCTGCGGACGACCCACAGCAGGAATTGATCACCATCGCCCTGCGCCTGCCATGTGAGGTGGTGCGGTGCTTCGCCCAAGTGGAGTTGCCCGCCGTGGATCACACCGCGCCACTGCTTGTAGAATGCGGTCCAGTGAATCAGCCTTTGCCGCTCGCGCTCGTTCAGTGCATCCGGGTCGAGCTCGATGCCGAAATGCCCCTGGCAGGCGATCGCGGCACGAAAATCGATGCTTTGAGTGCGCCCAGTCGCATGGCTGGGGCTGGCACCGACATGCGCGCCCATGACCTCGGGCGGCATGAACGCAAGGAAGCCGCGCTGCATCTCGATCCGGGCCAGTGCGTCGATATTGTCGCTGGTCCAGAAACGGTGCGTGTACCGCGCGATACCGGCATCGATCCTTCCGCCGCCGGCCGCGCAGGCTTCGATCTCCACGTTGGGATGGGCTTCCCGCAAGCGAGCGAAAAGTGCGTAGCTTCCTTCGATTTGCGCCGCCCCGCCCGAGGGCGCGTGGGCGCGGTTGTGGTCCCACTTGAGGTAATCGATTGGCACCTCGCGCAAGAGGATGTCGAGGCAGCCGAACAGGTAGTCTCGCACCTCCTCGCGGCGCATGTCGAGCACCAGCTGGTTGCGGCCGGTTGGCGAGGATCCGAGCACCCAGTCCGGGTGGGCGCGGTAGAGGTCGCTGTCCGGATTGACCATTTCAGGCTCGACCCACAGCCCGAACTGCATGCCGAGTTCGCGAACTTTGTTGGCGAGCGGCGCGAGGCCCCTCGGATATTTGCGCGGATCGGGTGTCCAGTCGCCAAGGCCCGCCCGGTCGTTGTCGCGGCCCTTGAACCAGCCATCGTCGAGCACGAAGCGCTCCACGCCGTTCTCGGCGGCGGAATTCGCGAGCGCTTCTATCCGTTGCTCGTCATGGTTGAAATAGACTGCCTCCCAGC
>JABDNC010000103.1 GCA_013001165.1 Erythrobacter sp. | reverse complement strand
CTCAATGCGGGCTGGAACGACCTGCGCCTCGAGTACCAGGGCATCACCCCGCCGGTCGCGCGTGACGAGAGCCAGTTCGATGCGGGCGCGAAGTACCACATCCCCGGCAACGTGCCGTACACGCGCTTCTTCCTCGCGCGGATCCTGCAGTTCCAGTTCTACAAGGCCGCCTGTGACCAGGCCGGCTGGGAAGGGCCGCTGCACCGCTGCTCGTTCTATGGCAATGAGGAAGTGGGCAAGAACCTCAACGCCATGCTCGAAATGGGCGCCAGCAAGCCGTGGCCCGACGCGCTCGAAGCCTTCACCGGCGAGCGTCAGATGAGCGGCAAGGCGATGGCCGAGTATTTCGCTCCGCTCAAGGAATGGCTCGACGAGCAGAACGAAGGCATGGAGCAGGGCTGGTGATGCCGCTGCGCGCAGGCTGGCTGGCGCTACCGCTGCTGGCGGCCTGCGCACCCGTGTCCGAAGACGCACAGGTCCAGCCGACGCCTGGCAAGGTGTCGGGCGCGCTTTTTGTTGCTGGCAAGTTCGGCAACACGCTCGCCAAGGTCGAGCTGTCGACGGGCGAGGAAGTTCTCCGTGTCGACAGCTGCGCCAATCCGCACGAGCTGGCGACCTCGCCCGACGACAAGCATGTCGCTCTGGCCTGCTATGGGGGGACCAGCGTCGACATCTTCCGCACCGATACGCTGGCGAAGATCAAGAGCATCGAGCTGGGCGAGAACGCCCGCCCGCATGGCATCGTCTGGCATCCGAACGGCAACCTCTATTCAACTGCGGAAGGCCGCCAGTCAGTCTTCGTGATCCGCGATCCCCTGGGCGAGACCGAGACCTTCGAATATTCGACCGGCAAGCGCGGCAGCCACATGATCGCCGTGTCGCCAGATGCTCAGCATGCTTGGACGACAGACCTCGGCGACAAGACGGTTACGCGCATAGACCTGGTGACACGCCGCGCGCCGCTATCGGCGACGATCGGTGAGGAGCCGGAAGGCATAGCGCTGACGCCCGATGGCGAGACGCTGTGGGTATCCGCGCGCGGTTCGGATATGGCCTATGCGCTCGACCCTCAGAGCCTGAAGCGGATCAAGGACGTGCCGGTCGGTGACTTCCCGCTACGCATCATCCTGCGCCCGCAGGGTGACTACGCCGTCACGTCCGATCTGGCCGATGGCGGCCTGTCGGTCATCGATACTGCAACCGGTGCAAAGGTCCGCTCGATCGCGGTTTCGAGCCGCGAGGAGGCTGAGGCGCGGACTCAGGTCACGATCCTGTTCTCGCCCGATGGCGAGCGCATCTACGTTGCCGAAACGCGCAATGACACGATTGCCGAGGTCGATTTCGAAAGCGGCGAGGTGCTTCGCCGCCTGCCAGGCGAAGGCGGGGGCGACGGGATCGCGATCATCGAATGAGCAAGGAACCAAAGATACTGCCCGCCGTCGGCTGGCGTGAACTCGTGCACCTGCCCGAGCTTGGCCTGCACGCCATTCCCGCCAAGATCGATACCGGTGCACGCACCTCCTCGCTCCACGGTGAGGTGATCGAGGAATTTGAACGCGACGGGCAGAAATTCGTCCGTTTCGCGGTCGATTTCGAAGCGCAGCATGTCCGCCAGGTATGCGAAGCTGTCCACGTCGACGTGCGCGGAATCACCAGCTCGAATGGCGAAACGCAGTATCGCTATGTCATCAAGACGCCGCTCAAAATCGGCGATGTCGAATTCCGCGCCGAGATAAGCCTCTCGAACCGCGCGGACATGAAGTTTCCCATGCTGATCGGCCGTTCCTCGCTGCGTCGCCGGTTTGTCGTGGATTCGGGATACTCTTGGCTGCAAACGCCGGAAATGAAGGTCAAGAAAGGCCACAAACCATGAAAATCGCCATGCTGGCGCGCAACCCCAACCTCTATTCGCACAAGCGATTGAAAGAGGCGGCGGAAGAGCGCGGTCACGAGTTCGACATCCTCAACACCACGCGCTGCACGGTGCATATCGCGAGCCACCGGCCCGAGGTCTATTACAATGGTGAGCCGTGCGTCGGCTATGATGCGGTCATCCCGCGTATCGGCGCATCGATCACAAATTACGGCCTCGCGATCCTGCGCCAGTTCGAAATGCGCGGCTGCTGGCCGCTGAACGAGAGTGTCGCCATCGGGCGCAGCCGAGACAAGCTCAGGAGCATGCAGATCCTCGCCAAGCACGGGCTTGGTCTGCCCCTGACGGCCTATGCCAATGATCCCAAGCAGGCGGAGGAGATCATCAAGGCGGTGAAGGGGCCGCCGGTGGTCATTAAGCTGCTCGAGGGGACGCAGGGCATTGGCGTCGTTCTTGCCGAGACCATGTCGTCGGCAAAGTCGGTTATCGAGGCCTTCCGCGGCGCCAATGTGAACATCCTCGTGCAGGAATTCATCAAGGAAGCCGGCGGCACCGACATCCGTGCGCTGGTAGTCGGCGGCAAGGTTGTCGCGGCGATGAAGCGTACCGGCGCGGCAGACGATTTTCGCAGCAACCTCCACCGTGGGGGCAGCGCTCAGTTGATCAAGATTACGCCCGAAGAGCGCTCAACTGCGGTTCGCGCTGCTAAGCACATGGGTCTGAACGTGTGCGGCGTCGACATGCTGCGCTCCAATCACGGGCCGGTAATCATGGAGGTCAACTCCTCGCCCGGCCTCGAAGGTATCGAAAAGGCGACCGAAAAGGACATCGCTGGCATGATCATCGACTACATCGCGGCGAATGCGAAGGACGGTAAGACGAAAACGAAGGGAAAAGGTTGACGGTCAAGGTCGGTTCGTGAGGCTTCGATAAGCTCAAGGGAGACACCTTTGTCTGTTCGAAAGACCAGAAAGCAGGGTCAGGAACGCGATGCCTTCACCGTGAATGGCACATCGATTGCGGCAGGGTCGATTGCGACCATACGGATTCCGATCAGCTATCTTCCTGATCATACTCAGATTCAGCTCACAACGCGTATTATCCATGGACGCACAGAGGGCCCCACGCTTTTTGTCAGCGCGGCCGTCCATGGTGATGAGATCATTGGCGTTGAGGTGATCCGGCGACTTCTCAAACTGAAAAAGATCCGGAAGGTAAAAGGCACCTTGATCTTCGTGCCGATCGTTAACGCTTATGGCTTCGTCAGCCAGTCTCGCTATCTACCGGATCGACGCGACCTCAATCGTTCGTTTCCCGGGCGCCAAAATGGTTCGTTGGCCGGGCAATTGGCGCATAAATTCATGACTGAAGTCGTGTCTAAATGTGATTACGGGATCGACTTGCATACTGGAGCGATTCATCGCGCCAACATGCCACAGATCCGCGCAGATCTCGACAACGAGAAGGTAGCGGCAATGGCCAAGGCCTTTGGTGCGTCGATCATGCTTAATGCCAATCTGCGCGATGGGTCTTTGCGGGCAGCCGCGAGGGAAGTGGGCTGCAACATCTTGCTCTACGAAGCCGGAGAGGCGCTGCGTTTCGACGAGCAGTCAATTCGTGTAGGTGTGCGTGGTGTGATCGGGGTGCTCGAGCATCTTGGAATGCTCTCTACCCCGCGCAATGCCGGAAAGAAGATCGATCCTATTCGCTCCAACTCGAGCCATTGGCTGCGCGCTCCCATTGGCGGACTGATGCGAGCGAAAAAGGGTCTCGGCGAAATGGTTGAACAAGGCGAGGTCCTTGCGGAGATCTCTGACCCCCTGGGTGAAGTTCAAACTGACGTTGTCGCAAAGTCTCCAGGCGTGATTATCGGGCGATCAAATCTGCCCCTCGTCAATCGCGGCGACGCGCTCTTTCACGTCGCCGAAGTCAAGGATACGCTGGACGCGGAAGAAATGATCGACGCGCACGAAGAAGAAGTCGACGAGGACCCGCTGTTTGATGGAATGTCAATAGTTTAGCCGCACAGCTGACCGGTAAGATGGCATCCTTGTCCGAATAATCGAGCTTGTTAGCGCAGGGGTGTGTCGCCGAATGCATCTGACACTGCTTGGCAGGCCGCCAAAACGAGGCCGGTTACGGCCGCCTTAGCACCTTGGGCGGAAAAAGCGCCTAATTGGGCGGCTCAAGTAAAGACGCCGACGCAACCTTTGGCCGAACGAGATTCGTTCAGATTGTCAGGAATTTAGCTTCCTCTGGCAGGGGAACTTCGTCACCTAAACGGCGGCTCGTTGAAAGCGCGCAGCTTGCGGCTGTGGAGCTTGGGGCCTTCCTGGCGGAGCAGGTCGCAGGCGGTCACACCGATCTGCAAGTGGGCCGCGATGGCTTCCTCGTAGAATTTGTTAGCCTGGCCGGGCAGCTTGATTTCGCCGTGGAGCGGCTTGTCCGAAACGCACAGCAGGGTGCCGTAGGGAACGCGGAAGCGATAGCCTTGGGCGGCGATGGTGGCACTTTCCATGTCGATACCGACCGCGCGTGATAGCGAGAGGCGGCGGGCCGAGCTCGTGTAACGAAGCTCCCAATTGCGATCGTCGGTGGTCACGACCGTTCCCGTGCGCATGCGCTTCTTGAGGTCGCTGCCGTGCTCGCCCGAGACCTGCTCTGCCGCACCGGCGAGGGCCTGCTGGACCTCGGCAATGGCGGGCAGGGGGATTTCGGGCGGCAGCACCGGGTCGAGCACGTGGTCGTCACGCAAATATGCGTGGGCGAGCACGTAATCACCGATCTTTTGGCTGGGGCGCAGGCCGCCGCAGTGACCGATCATCAGCCATGCTTCGGGCCGCAGCACCGCAAGGTGGTCGCAGATGGTCTTCGCGTTGGACGGGCCGACGCCGATGTTCACCAGCGTGATGCCGCCGCGGTTTCCACCGACGAGGTGATAGGCGGGCATCTGGTGGCGGCGCCATGCCGTGTCGGACAGCTGGCCGCGTGCATTTTCGGTCGGCTCGGTTAGCATCATGCCGCCGGCGCCAGCAAGTGCTGTGAATCCGTTCTTGCCGAGCTGGGCACCTGCCCAATCCACGAACTCGTCGACATAGCGATGGTAGTTCGTAAACAGGATGAAGCGCTGGAAGTGCTGGACGTCGGTTCCGGTGTAATGCGCGAGGCGCGCAAGGCTGAAATCGGTGCGCAGGCCGTCGAACAGCGACAGCGGAATTGGGTCGTCCGGGTTGTCCAGCTCGATACCGTCGGCGAGCTCGTCACCGATGTCGGCAAGGTCGGTCGAGGGGAAATGACGGGCGATCTCGTTTGGATCGATCCCGGCCAGTTCGGCGCCGGCCTGTCCGTCGAGGACATAGGGGAAGGGGATTTCCTGGCGCGAGGAACCGACCTCGACATCCACCTCGTAATTGCTTTCGATCAGCTCGATCTGTTCGCGGATATAGTCGCGGAACAGGCTCGGCTTGGTAATCGTGGTCGAATAGAGACCCGGCGTGTTCAGTCGCCCGAATGCCCGGCTCGCGCCTTCTGGCATTTCCCCGCCCCGAAACAGGATGCGCAGTTCGGGATAGGCGTAGCTGCCATCCTTGCGGCGTTCTGCGGGGGGAAGGGTGCGGTCGCGCCCGAAGGCGATGACATCGTCACGTAGTCGCGCGGTCGCGGCGTCATAGACGGTCTGAAGCTTGTCGAGAATCTGTTCGATTGTATCCATATGGGCCTTTTTCTCCTGGCTCTTTTCGTTTTCGCGACTCCCCCTGCCACAAGAGGGCGCCTGTTACAAAAAGGGCGCGGGGACCGAAGTCGCCGCGCCCTTGATGTCTGGTGTGCGCGAAGCCTTAGGCTTCGTCGCCTTCCGGCTTGGTCGCTTCGATGAGGGCTTCCGTTTCGGTGGTGCCTTCTTCGGTGCTGACGCCGTCTTCGAGCATGTCGGCGGGGATTTCACCCGGCTCGAGGGTAGTCTCGATGCGAGCTGCGTCGGCCTGTTCCTCGATCGCTGCCTGTTCGTCTTCGAACATCTGGGCAAGAACGTCGACGCCCTGCGTCTGCAGTTCTGCTTCGTCGTCCGAACGGGCAACGTTTGCCTTCACGGTGACCGAAACCTCGGGGTGGAGGTCGATGCGCACGTCATGCATGCCGATCGTCTTGATCGGGTTACCCATGATGACTTGCTTCTTGTCGATCTCGTGACCCTTGTCGGCGAGGCCGTTGACGATGTCACGAACGTTGACCGAACCGTAAAGCTGGCCGGTGTTCGATGCTGCGCGGATCAGGATGACTTCGACGCCATCGACCTTCGTACCGGCCTTTTCGGCTTCGGTGCGACGTTCGGCGTTTTCCTTCTCGAGACGGTCGCGGTTGGCTTCGAAGACCTTCTTGTTGGCTTCGTTGGCGCGCAGGGCCTTCTTCTGCGGGAGCAGGAAGTTGCGTGCGTAGCCGTCCTTGACGGTGACGACGTCACCGATCGTGCCGAGCTTTTCGATGCGCTGGAGGAGAATGATATCCATGATGTCTTCCCCTTACTTCACGATGTACGGCAGCAGGCCGATGTGGCGAGCGCGCTTGATGGCCTTGGCCAGTTCACGCTGCTTCTTCGCACTGACGGCGGTGATGCGGCTGGGGACGATCTTGCCACGCTCGGACATGAAGCCCTGCAGCAGACGAACGTCTTTGTAGTCGATAGCCGGCGCGTTCTTCGCGGAGAACGGGCAGGTCTTGCGGCGGCGGAAAAACGGGCGGGCCATCAGTCACGCTCCTCACGGTCACGGCGCTTCTTCGAATCGCGCTCGTTCTTGCGCATCATTACGCTGGGACCTTCTTCGTGCTCTTCGACACGGATGGTCATGTAACGGATGACATCTTCGTTGATGCGCGTCTGGCGCTCGAGCTCGGAAACAACGGAGCCGGGGCCCTCGATGTTGAGCATCACGAAGTGTGCCTTGCGGTTACGGTCGATCTTGTAGGCGAGGTTCTTGAGACCCCAGGTCTCGGTCTTGATGACCTTGCCGTCGTTGTTTTCGACGATTTCGGTCGCCGTGGCGGCGAGCTGGTCAACCTGAGCCTGGCTCAGGTCCTGTCGCGCCAAGAAAACATGCTCGTAGAGAGCCATGCTCTTGTCCTTTCAACTGCTGGCCGATCGCTGGCTTGTCCGCGGGATTGCGGGGCCCCTCCGGCTTTCTTCATACCCCACGCCGAAGCGAGGGATGCGCGCACATAGCGGGAAATGGGCACAATGCAAGCTCGTTTCGGGCTTGTGACGATGGAACGAGGCAGGCAAGGGCGCATTGCATTGAAAACGCACAAGGGGAAGTGTTCATGCCATCCGGCCTAGTCGCCCTGCTCGACGACGTATCCATTATCGCCCGTGCAGCCGCCGCCTCGATCGACGATGTTGCCGCCGCTGCAGGCAGGGCGGGTTCGAAGACTGCCGGCGTGGTGATCGACGATGCAGCTGTTACGCCGAGCTATGTTACGGGCCTCTCCCCGGCGCGCGAACTGCCGATTATCTGGGCGATTACCAAGGGCAGCTTCAAGAATAAGCTCTTGATTCTTCTGCCCGGCGCACTGCTTCTGAGCGAGTTCCTCCCGGGGGCGATTATCTTCATCTTGATGCTGGGCGGCGCTTTCCTTTCCTATGAAGGTGCCGAAAAGGTCATTGAGAAGCTCGGCGGAGCCAAGCACGGCAAGACAGTCGAGGACGTGATCGAGGATCCGGCCAAGTTCGAAAAGGAACGTGTCAACGGCGCGATCCGCACGGACCTGATACTTTCGGCCGAAATCATGGCTATCGTACTCAACGAGCTGTCGAACGACCCGATTGCCGAAAATTTCGTGACTCGCGGCTTGGCGCTCGCGCTGGTCGCCGTTGCCGTGACCGTTGTCGTTTACGGATCGGTCGCAATTATCGTGAAGCTGGACGATATCGGCTACCACATGGTCGAAAAGAACTCGGCGTTTGCTGCGTCGATTGGCCACTTCCTGCTCAAATCGGTTCCGCTCCTGCTGGTTGCCCTTTCGTTCATCGGCACGATTGCCATGCTTTGGGTTGGTGGCGGGATCATCGTTCACGGAACCCATGAGCTGGGCTTCGATTTGCTCTACGATATCGCGCATGGCGCCGAGTATGCGGTGAAATCGACGACCGGTGCGCTTTCGGGTTTCCTCGGTTGGCTCACCTATGCAGCCATTTCCGCGATCATTGGCCTCGTGCTGGGCGCAATCCTGGCGGTGGTGATCCACAAGTTCATGCCCGAGGATCGCGAAGCCCACTAGGTTCCGCACCCGATAGGTTTCGTCCCGAAACGGGACCACCGCCCCCTGAGTGCTGGTTTGCCGCGGCGCTTGCGCGGATAAGCCATTGCAGCAATAGCAATGGCTGTCACCAGGGGGAGACGTGGGCCGAAGAGCGTTCGCATGGCTGTGGGGCATGCTGGCTGTCGTATTGTGCGGCATCGCCACGCCCTCGTCTGCGCGCGATTACCATCTCGAAGACCTGCTGTGCGTCGGCGGTGCGGTCAGCGCCAGCGAGGCATTCGACCTTCCCGCTCATGCACTCGACTGCAGCAGCACCCGGTTTGCCAATCGAAGTCCGTTCCTGCGTACCCACGCCGATGTTGTCGGGCTCGTCCCTGCGGGGGAGGGCGCGCTGTTCTGGCAGACCGATCCTGCGAGCTTCGATAGCATGCTGCTGCTGTTTACCTACGACAATGGCGAGCAGCGGTTGGTCGATGTCGATCCACAGATGGCAGCCCGAAACTGGTTCGTACGCACGCGTTTCAGTGTGCCGGTGCCCGAAGTGCGCGCTGAACTGATCGCCATCGATGCGGTCATCGAGCGACCGCGGACATATGCAACTGCTCGCGATGTCCGGCTCGTCGCGGTGAGCGAGGCGGTGGAGCAGCACTATTCGAGATCGCTTGTCTACGCGCTGATCTGCGGATTGTTGATCGCGCCTCTCGTGTTCGACCTGCTTTTCCTGCGCATGCTGCGATCACGGTTCATCCTGTGGCACATGGGGCTAACCTTCGGACTGCTTGGCTTCGTCTATTTCAACTCCGGACTGGTTTTCGCCTCCTTCCCCGACCTCCCGCTCGATGCGCGCTACCAGCTTAATACGCTAACGCTTGCATTCGCGACCGCTTGTGCGGTTATGTTCGCGCTCGATATTACCGAAGAAGGCTTTGTGGCGGCCCGCATCCGGAAGGCCCTCATCGCGCTGGTTACGTTCATGCTGGTGATCCGCTTTGCCATGATGCTGGATCTCGAGATCTGGCGCATGAACGCCCACAATCTTTACCTGTTCAGTATCCTGCCCGTTTCACTCGCACTCATTGCGGCGATATTCTGCGCGTTCAGGCGGGGCAGTCGTGTCGCGATCTACCTGCTGGCGGCGTTCTTCCCGATCCTGGTCGGAGGAGCAATCCGTCTGCTTATGGAGTTCACTTTCGTCTCGAAGGACTTCCCGATCGACGATCTGCTCTTCCTGGCAATGGTGCTGCTGGTGCTCGGGACCTCCGCCGCAGTCGGCGACCGCTTCATGGTCCTGCGTGTCGAGCGTGACCGTGCACGGATAAATGCGCTCAAGATGCAGCGCATGGCGCACAGTGACGCCCTGACCGGCGTTGCCAATAGGCGCGCGTTCGATGCAATCGAACGGATCGAAGACGGTCAGGCACTAATCATGGCCGACATCGATCACTTCAAGGCGATCAATGATGCGATGGGCCATGCGGTGGGCGATGCGGTACTTGCTGACACTGCGGGGACATTCCGGCGGGCGTTCAGCGATGACAAGTCGGCGCGGATCTACCGTCTTGGCGGCGAGGAATTTGCGATTGTGTTCGATTGTTGGGACCAGCAAACCCTGCGTGACACTGCAGAAGCGGTCCGTCGCAAGGTCGATGGCGTCAAAAGGCGCCGGGAGGGTGACTTACCGAACGTCACGATCAGCATCGGTGGGACGCTGGGGCGTGGACGTCCGCTGGCGCGCGTATACGAAGAGGCAGACCGGGCTCTCTACCGCGCCAAGCAGGCAGGAAGGAACCGCGTGGTTATTTCAGGCTAGGCGCGCAAACAGCCTGCGCGCGAATTCGGACAGGGTATCGTCGCGCGCGCCCATTATGACGATCCTGTCGCCGGGACGGCCCAGATTGACGAGCCGGTCCTCGATCGACTTGCGTTCCGGAATGTATTCTGCGGCCTGACCGGCCTCCTCGATCAGGCGCACGATCCGCTCGCTGCCTTCGCTGCGATCGACCGTGCCCCCGAAATAGACCGGGTCGCACATCAGCACGATGTCGTCCTCGGCAAGCTCGCGGGCGAAGACCTCGGCCAGTTCCGCGCCCATCTGGCGCAAGGGACCGTATCCGTGCGGCTGAAAGAAAGCGATCACGCGGCCGGGATGGGCGCGCAATGTGCGCAGGGTCGCGCCGCACTTTTCCGGATTGTGCCCGAAGTCGTCGATCACGGTGATCGCAGCATGATTGGTGCCCACGATATCGAAGCGGCGTGCGAGACCCTCGAAAGACGCCAGCGCTTCCACCGACGCCGAAACGGGCACGCCCGCTGCCGCTGCGCCGGCAATCGCGGCGAGGGCATTCGACAGGTTGTGCCGTCCGGGCATGTTGAGGCGCAGCGCATGCTGGCTTCCGTCATGCCGGTCGATGATCATTGCAGCCTGGCGCACGGGGCCTTCCGCGATACTGCCGGGCACGATGCCGATCTGCGCCTTTTCCTGCTCGATGCCGAAGGTGATCGTCTCCTTCGCATGGGGCAGCAGGGCAAGCGCTTCGGCGTCGTCGGCATTGATGACCGAGATGCGGCTGCGCGAGAGATAGTCGCCGAACAGCTGGCGCAGTTCTTCCATGCTCTTGTGGTCGAGGCTGACGTTGAGCAGCACACCCACTGCCGGGCGATAGAGGGCAATAGAGCCGTCGCTTTCGTCGACTTCGCTGACGTAGAGGCTCTGGCCGCCGACCACGGCGCTGGCGAAGGGACGCTCGGGCGAGACGAAGTTCTTCATCACCGCGCCGTTCATAATGGTAGGCGCGCGTCCGGTAGCTTCCATGATCCAGCCGAGCATGCCGGTAACGGTCGACTTGCCGCTGGTCCCGGCCACCGCGATCCCTGCGCCGCTGGTGTTGAACAGGATGGAGTTCAGTTCGGCACGCGTCAGGCGCAGGCAGCCGAGCTCGTTCGCCTTGCCGATTTCCGGTACCGTGTCCTCGATTGCGGCCGAGGCGACGACGATCTGGTCGCCCGATATGATGCCGCTGCCGTCCTGCGGATGAAGCTCTAACCCCTGCCGCTCGAGCGCTGCGAATTTCTCCGGTGTGCGGCCCTGGTCGAAGCTGCGATCCGAACCGGCGACGGTCGCTCCGCGTCCCTTGAGGATCTGCGCAAGCGGTAGCATTCCGGACCCGCCGATGCCGACGAAGAAAAACGGACGGGTGAAAAGTTCATCGGGGCTGGGGAAGTCGGTCATTGCGGCTTCGCTATGCAGTTGTAAGCGCGATGACAAGCGGGCATGGTCCCATCCGTGCACCGACCCATCCGAAAAGTAGCCGTTTGCGCACCTGCCACGCCGCTCAAGCGCGAATATGCAGAGGCTGTCACGGCTCTCGCCGCCAAGGAATTCCCCGAAATCAACCTGCATTTCCACGAGCAATGCTTCGTGGAGGAGGGGCACTTCGCCGGTTCGGACGAGGTCCGCCTCGATGCCTTGCTCGAATGCGCGAATTCGGCGGATTTCGATGCGGTTTGGTTTGCCAAGGGTGGCTATGGCTCCAACCGGATCGCGCCCGACTTTCTCGGCAAGGCATCGAAAGAGGCGGGTCAGAAGACATACCTTGGTTATTCCGACTGTGGCACTCTGCTCGGCGGCCTGTACCGCGCTCGCATAGGCCATTCAGTGCACGCGCCCATGCCGGTCGATATCAAGCGCCAGGGCGGAGAAGAAGCGATCCGTAGGGTGCTGGGCTGGATGGGCGGCGATACCGCAGCACTGGAGCAGGGGCTGACGGGAAGGCCTGCCGCCGCATTCAATCTCTATACGCTCGCCATGCTGGTGGGCACGCGGTTGATGCCTGCGCTCGACGGGCACGAGCTTCTGATCGAGGAGGTCGGCGAATACGAATATGCCATCGACCGGCTCATGTTCCATCTCGTGGAGCACTTGCACGATGTTGCCGGCATCCGGCTTGGCGAGGTGACTGCCGTGCCGGAAAATGACCGACCCTTCGGGGCCGATGCCGAACAGATCGTGCAATATTGGTGCGAGAAGAGCGGCATTCCCTACCTCGGCCGCGCCGCCATCGGGCACAGCTCTGCCAACAGGATCGTGCCCTTCGGTCTTGAGGCATGAGCCGCTCGCGCCTAAGCGCGCTGCCGACAAGGAGAGTTACATGACTGCATTCATCTTCCCCGGACAGGGCAGCCAGAAAGTCGGCATGGGCGTCGAGCTCGCCGAAGCCAGCGTTCACGCACGCGAGGTATTCGAGGAAGTCGACGAGGCGCTGAAGCAGAAGCTGTCGTCGGTGATGAAGGACGGGCCTGAGAGCGAACTTACGCTGACCTCCAACGCCCAACCCGCGATCATGGCGAATTCGATTGCCACCCTGCGCGTGCTGGAGAAGGAATTCGGCATCGTACTCGCCGACAAGGCCGAATGCGTCGCGGGCCACTCGCTGGGCGAATACAGTGCTCTGTGCGCTGCCGGGGCCTTTGGTCTTGCAGAAACCGCCAAGCTACTGCGCCTGCGCGGTATCGCCATGCAGGATGCAGTCCCTATCGGCGTGGGCGCAATGGCGGCTCTGCTTGGTGCGGACATCGAAAAAGCGACCGCACTTGCCGAAGCTGCCGCTGAGGGTCAGGTCTGCGAAGTGGCGAATGACAACGATCCGACGCAGGTCGTGATTTCCGGCCATGCCGAAGCGATCGATCGCGCCATCGAGCTTGCCAAGGAGCACGGTATCAAGCGCGGCATCAAACTGCCCGTTTCAGCTCCCTTCCACTGTTCGCTGATGGAACCGGCAGCACAGCGTATGAAGATCGCGCTCGATGAAACCGCGCCAAGCGCCTTCACAGTGCCGCTATTTGCCAATGTGACGGCAGCCCGCGTGACCGATCCGGCCGAAGAGCGGGCATTGCTCGTCGACCAGGTAACGGGCCGCGTGCGCTGGCGCGAAAGCGTGCTCGCCATGCGTGAAGCTGGGGTGGAGCGCTTCGTCGAACTGGGCGGCAAGGTGCTCGGCCCCATGGTCGGTCGCATCGACAAGGAAGCGGCTACGGTCAGCCTCGTGACCATGGAAGACCTTGAGAATTTTGCGAAAGATGCTTCATAAGGTCCGGGCGCTGCCGGAATGAAACCTGCGCCGCGCTGCGGTGAGGGGGATTCCATGAAGCGCATTCTGGTCAGTGTCCTTATGGCGGGCGCCTTGCCAGCCTGTGCCACTTTGCCCAAATCCAGCGATGCGGACGGTCCGGTTCCCATGCTGGAAGGGGAGCAGCAGATCGGTCGCTACATGGCGCGCCTCCAGCGCGAGTGGGATCGTCGACAGTCCGATGTCCCGGAAGGCTCCAACCGAATTATCGTCACCGGATCGCGGATCGACAATTCACCTACGATCACCAACAACCAGGAAGCTGGAGTAGACGAGGGCGGGATCGTCAAGGTCTCTGGCAATTACCTCGTGGTGCTGCGCCGTGGCCGCCTGTTCTCGCTGCGGGTCGCGGGCGACCGGCTCGAGGCGGTTTCGTCGATCGATGCCTTCCCTCCGGGTGACACCAATCCGGACGATACTTGGTATGACGAGCTGCTCGTTTCTGGAGATACGATTGTCTCGATAGGGTATTCCTATGCCGACTTCGGGGAGGGCGGAACCGAGATCAGCCGCTTCCGCCTGCGCGAGGATGGAAGCTTCGAATATCGCGATACGCATTATCGCTCTTCCGACGATTACTATTCGTCGCGTAACTATGCCTCGAGGATGATCGGCGACACGCTACTGGTCTATGCGCCGTCAAGCCTCTCATACGACGACTGGATGTCTGATTGGCCTTCACTGACGAGGCGCCGGGCAGATGGATCGCGAGAGCCCGTTGTACTCGATGGCGGACAGTACCGCCTTGCGGTGCCCCAGCGACACCTCAATGACATACATCCGGGCATGAGCGAGTTGCACAGCATCCTGCGCTGCGATGTCCAGTCGGAAGATTTCGACTGCACCCAATACGGTGTTCTCGGTGGTGACAGCCGCGAGTTCTACATCACGTTCGATGCCACATACATCTGGTCATCGGGCCCGAACGACTGGCGCATTCCGGACGATAATGACGAACCGGACATGCTCTATCGTATCGATCACGAAGGCGATATTCGGGCCATTGCAGTTCGCCGCTCGCCCATAGACCAGTTTTCCTTCCTCGAGGACGCGGATGAGGACAAGCTCTTCGTCATGGTTGAAGAGGGCGGCTGGAACGGCCCGATGTGGACCAGTGAATTCGTCAAGGGCAACCTGGCCATGCTCGAGCTTGATCAGGGTGAGCTGGGCGATGGATCCCAGATCGCAGCTTCCTCCGCCTACCGTCCGCTGGCTTCAGTGGAGGGATATAGCGTCGAGAACCGCTTCGTCGGTCGTTTCCTCGTATATGGCGGCGGATATTACGGCGATGAGGACGAGGCCCCCTACGCCTACGTCTCCCCACTCGATGCGCGCTGGGTACAGAGGATCGACATGCCTCATGGTGTTACGCGGATCGATCGGATGGGGAATGATCCGGTGCTGATCGGACCGGGTGCGGATGAACAACTAGGCTTTTCCGCACTTGCGCTCGATAATGAAAGACTGACCGCCGCGCTTGCCGACACCTACCTGCTGCCCAATGCGCAGGAGGGCGAGGATCGCAGCCACGCGTTCTTTTTCCGTCCGGATATCGGCGCCGACGGTGCGGAAAGCGGGACGCTCGCCCTGCCTGTTACGACAGGCGGGGATACCGACGGGACCGAGTTCCTCGGTATGGCGTCTTCCATCTTTTACCTCCGGCGCGAGGACCGAGATTTTCGTCCTGCAGGCCACCTGCAATCCGCGACCCGTGCGCTCCCCGAAGAGGACGACGGCTCTGGCCAGTATTACGCCGACAGCGTCGAGGAGGATGCCTGCCAGTCTTCCTGTGTCGACTGGTACGGCAATTCGCGCCCGATCTTCCTCGGTGATCGCATCTTCGCCCTGATGGGATACGAGCTTGTCGAGGGGCAACTTGTCGACGGAAAGATTATCGAACGGCGGCGCATCGACTTCGCTCCGCGGGGCAAAACCGGGGTGGCCAGCGATTGACCTTACGGCCTCCAGCGGCGACAGGCGTTGCCGAGACTGATTCAGGAGTATCCGCAATGTTTTCGCTCGAAGGTAAAACCGCTCTCGTAACCGGCGCCAGCGGCGGTATCGGTTCCTCGATCGCCCGTGCCCTTGCAAAGCAGGGCGCACGCCTGGCGCTTTCCGGCTCGAACGCCGCCAAGCTTCGCGCTTTTCGCGAAGAGCTGAATGAGGAATTCGGCCACGACCATGTCGAGATCACCTGCAACCTTTCGGACACAAAGCAGGTCGAGGAACTGATCCCGGCGACCGTCGATACGCTCGGCAGCATGAACATCCTCGTCAACAACGCAGGCATCACGCGCGACAATCTCGCGATGCGCATGAAGGACGAAGAATGGGACGAGGTGATCCGCATCAACCTCGAAGCGAGCTTCCGCCTGATGCGCGCCAGTGCGCGTCCGATGATGAAGGCCAAGGGCGGTCGCATCATCTCGATTACCAGCGTCGTCGGTCACACGGGCAACCCCGGCCAGATGAACTATGTCGCCGCCAAGGCGGGCCTGACCGGCATGTCGAAGAGCCTCGCGCAGGAACTGGCAAGCCGCAACATCACCGTGAACTGCGTCGCTCCGGGCTTCATCCGTACCGCGATGACTGATGCGCTGACCGATGACCAGAAGGCCGCGATCAACAGCCGTATCCCGATGGGCCGCATGGGCGAGGGGGATGAGATCGGCGCTGCAGTGGCCTATCTCGCCAGCGACGAGGCCGCATACGTCACTGGTCAAACACTGCACGTCAACGGCGGCATGGCGATGCAGGGGTAATTTCACTTATCCCCAAGGGAAATCCGCGCTTTGGCGGGTGAAGCTTGCCCGTCATGACAGCATAGCTAAGGTCGTTATCCGTATTCCGGCGCTTGTGGGGCGATTCCGGCCTTCACAACGCCCAAAAGGGACGAAAGAAGGACCATGAAGGCCACAATCGAACGCGCGACGCTGCTGCGCTGTCTCTCTCATGTTCAGTCGGTGGTCGAACGCCGCAACACTATTCCCATCCTCTCGAACGTTCTGATCGAGGCGGAAGGTGACGGGCTGCGCGTGATGGCGACCGACCTCGACCTGCAGGTCGTCGAGCACATGGCTGCCGCCAGCGTCGAGAGCGAGGGATCGATCACCGTTTCCGCGCACCTGTTGTTCGATATTGCCCGCAAGCTGCCCGAAGGTAGCCAGGTCAGCCTCGAAACTGCCGAAAATCGTATGGACGTGAAGGCCGGCCGCAGCCGCTTCAAACTGCCCACGTTGCCGCGTGACGATTTCCCGGTGATCGTGGAAGGCGACCTTCCAACCAGCTTCTCCCTTCCGGCGAAGACGCTCGCCGAGATGATCGACCGCACGCGGTTCGCAATTTCGACAGAAGAAACCCGCTACTACCTCAACGGCATTTTCCTGCACGTTTCGGATGAAGACCAGCCGGTGCTGAAGGCCGCTGCGACCGACGGTCATCGCCTTGCACGCTTCACGCTTGCGCGCCCCGAAGGCGCCGAAGGCATGCCCGACGTGATCGTCCCGCGCAAAGCCGTGGCCGAACTGCGCAAGCTGCTCGACGAGAAGATGGACGGCGACGTCCAGATCGACCTTTCGGCCAGCAAGATCCGCTTCACGCTTGGCGGCGAAGGCGGCGTGGTCCTGACCAGCAAGTTGATCGACGGGACCTTCCCCGATTACTCGCGCGTCATTCCCACCGGCAACGACAAGCTGCTCAAGATCGACCCGAAGAGCTTCTTCGCCGGTGTCGACCGCGTGGCGACGATTGCCACCGAGAAGACCCGTGCGGTCAAGATGGGGCTCGACAAGGACAAGGTCACGCTGACCGTGACCTCGCCCGACAACGGCACCGCCTCGGAAGAACTGGCAGCCGAATATGGCTCGGATGGCTTCGAGATCGGCTTCAATGCAGGCTATCTCAAGGACATCCTTAGCCAGATCGACGCTGACGAGGTCGAAATCCACCTCGCCGACGCCGGTGCGCCGACCCTCATCCGCAAGAATGACGACAGTCCGGCGCTCTACGTGCTGATGCCGATGCGCGTCTGATCACGATGAAGAAGGCACTTTTCGCGGCTGCGACCGGCCTCATGCTGGCGGCCACTCCGATGCAGGCGCAGGAAACCGCGACTGCTCCTGCCGCTCCGACGATGCAGGACGATCTCGATTGCGCGATCTTCCTTTCTTATGTCCTGGGCACGATGGAAGAAGCGCAGGCTACTGAGGAAGAAAAGACCGGCGTGATGGTCGGAATGATCTACTTCATCGGTCGCTACGAGGGCGCTGGTGGCGCGGACATCGAGGGCGCCATGTTGGGTCGCTTCGAAACGTTTGAAGAAAGCGATATCGAACGCCTCAGGATGCCTTGCGCAGCTCGGATGGAGAGCATGGGACAGCGCCTCATCAGCGCCGGGAATGCCATCACCCAGGTCGAAAAGCGCCGGGCCAAGACTGGCCAGTAAGCCTGAACTTGGCCCTCGCTTTCGCGGGCCTTTGGACTTAGTGTCTTTTCCAAGAGGAGAGACGCTATGCAGCAGGTTCATGTCGAAAAAGCGAAGCTGACCAATGCCGAGCTGGTCGAGGTGGACGAGGGTGAACTCGCCGATGGTGCGGTGCGTCTCGCCATCGAGAGCTTCTCAGTCACGGCAAACAATGTGACCTATGCCGTCGTCGGTGACGGTTTTGGCTACTGGAACTTCTTCCCCGCACCTGAAGGCAAGGGCATCGTCCCTATGTGGGGGCACGCGAAAGTGGTCGAGAGCAATCATGCGGACTTCTCGGTGGGCGAGCGCGTCTACGGCTATCTCCCTATGGCGAGCCATCTCGACGTGGTGCCGGGCAAGGTCAGCAAGGGCGGCTTCGTCGACATGGCGGAGCATCGCCAGCCGATGAGCCCGATCTACAACCAGTATTCGCGCCTCGCCTCCGATCCCGAACACGATCCGGCGCGCGAGGGCGAACGCATGATCTTCGGCCCGCTGTTCAAGACGGGTTTCCTGATCGAGTATTTCATGCGCCGCGAGGACTGGTTCGGGGCAGGGCAGGTGATCCTCACCAGCGCCTCGTCAAAGACCGCCATGGGGCTTGCCAGCGTCGCCAAGCGCCGCTCGCCGCAGGTGAAGCGGATCGGCCTGACCTCGGCTGGCAACGTCCAGTTCGTGAAGGACAGCGGCCTTTATGACGAGGTGCTTTCCTACGACGCGGTGGGCGACATAGCGGACGAGCCGAGCGTTACGGTCGATTTCGCGGGCAATGCCAAGCTGCTCGGCCAGCTGCACCACCACCTCGGCGACGATCTGAAGTATTCCTGCCTCGTCGGCGCGACCCATATCGAGGAGCGCGGCGCGGGGATGGGTGGAGGCGGCGACCTGCCCGGACCGACACCCACGCTGTTTTTCGCGCCCGATCACGCAGTTGCGCTGTTCAAGGAGCACGGGCCGGAGAAGGCAGGCGCAATGGTCGCCGAGAGCTGGCACGGCTTCCTCGAGGATGCGGGCGGCTCGATCGATATCGAACGTCACAGCGGACTCGAAGCAGCGCGTTCGGTCTTCGTGGAGATGCTCGGCGGCAAGATCGATCCCGCCAAGGGGATCGTGATCGAGCCTTAGACCTCGATAGCGATCTTTCCGAAGTGACCGCCGCTTTCCTGGTGGCGGAAGGCTTCGGCAAGGTTTTCGAGCGCGAATGTATCGCTGATCTCGGGGCGGATGCCGTTCGCCTCGAT
>JABDNC010000096.1 GCA_013001165.1 Erythrobacter sp. | reverse complement strand
CTCCCGATCTGACTGGGAAACGAGGACTGGGTGGTGAGCCGTGCTGGGTTCGAACCAGCGACCTACTGATTAAAAGTCAGTTGCTCTACCGACTGAGCTAACGGCCCGACCACGGGCGCTCCCCTAGGCAGGTGAGCGATGGGGGTCAAGCATGCTTTGGCTTGCCATTCGCCCCTTCCGACACTTAGGTCGTTTCGGATGTCAGACAAGGGATCAAGTTCGCAGCCGCTCGATGCGAGAGGCGCAGGCAGCGTCAGCGGCGGGCCGTCCTTTTCGCTGGCCAACAGGATCGCACGCGTCGTGTGGCAGGTCGCTTGGCTTGTCCTCGCACGCTGGACCCCGCCGCCGTTGCACGCTTGGCGTGCCATGGTGTTGAGAATGTTCGGGGCGAAACTTGGCGAGGGTTGCCGGGTGCACGCGAGCGTCCGCGTATGGCTTCCTGCCAATCTTGAACTGGGCGATAATGTCCTGATCGGTCCAGGAGCCATCCTCTATAACCAAGGCCGCATCGCGATCGGCAGTAATGCGGTCGTCTCCCAGCGCGCGCATCTTTGCGCCAGCACGCATGATGTCTCGGACAGTTATTTCCAGCTAGTCCTGCGGCCGATCAAGCTGGAGGCGAAGTCGTGGGTGGCGGCAGAGGCCTTCGTCGGCCCCGGCGTGACCATGGGAGAAGGTGCGGTCCTTGCAGCGCGCGGCGCGCTGTTCGAGGATGCGGAAAGCTGGTCGATCTATCGCGGCAATCCTGCCGCGAAACTCAAGCCCCGCGTGCTGCGATTTGACGCAGCGTAAGCCCGGTCACGGGATCGCGCCATCGCGGTGCGACTTCTGCCGCAGGAGCGAGGACAAAATCGCGGCTGCGGAAATGTGGATGGGGGATCGTTAAGTCGGGCGTTTTCCAGACCCCGCCGCTCCACAGGACAATATCGAGATCGAGGGTACGTGCGCGCCATTCTGCGCCCCGGCGGCGACGTCCGAAGGCATCCTCTACCGACTGCAACAGGATTAGCATCTCGGCAGGCGCATGCCTTGAGGCAACCAACGCAGCGCCATTGGCATAGCGCCTCTGCGAAGGGCCGACCGGAAGGCTCGACCGGATGCGCGAAACATCACGCAGTACCACCCCTTCGGCATCGAGCGTTTCGAGCGCAGTGCGCAGCACGGCCCTCGGACCGCCAATGCGCGGCACGCGCATGTTCGATCCCAGCGCGATGACATAGCTTTGGCTGCGTGCGCCCGTCATACCCCGCGCCTAGCCTCGCGCAGCAGCAAAGCAAAGGGAGGATGAGCGATGCGGGGCGACCCCTCGTACGCCGTCCTCGACCACTGGACCAACATCCTGAAAGAACACGCCGGCGGCTAGAACAGCTCGTTCGGCACTTCACGCGCTGCAAACTCGCCCAGAGAGAGGCGCCGATTGAGCTTGAGGAAGCCCTTGCCCTCTTCGGTGTAGGGCACGGTGATGTTGGCCGTGAAATTGGGTGCCCGCAGCAGCACCGCGACTTCGGCATCCTCGTGCCGGTCGAGCGCGATTGCGCAGGCCTTCACCGTTCCCTCCACTACGCGCGGGCGCAGGATGGCGAAGAGGCGATCGATCACGGTTCGCCTTCCGTCGATCGTATCGGTGTCGAGCACGGCGACATTGTGGATCGCGCCGTTGCCACGCAGTTCGAAGACCAGCGGGTGGAAATGCCCGTCCTTCTCGATCCGCCCCACGGCCGCCTCGAGCGCCGCCGTGAAGAGGTGATCCAGTTGGTCCTGTGTGATGGCGCGACCCTCCACGGGCTAGATATCCTCGCAGATACGCCCGTAGAGTTGCGGACGCCGATCGCGGAAGAAGCCCATGCCAGCACGGTGCTTCGCAGCACGATCGAGGTCGAGCTTCGATACAAGCGCGCCGCTGTCCGAAGCGCCATACTCCTCGATCAGGTCGCCCCACTCGTCCGAAATGAAGCTGTGGCCGTAGAAGCTCTGCTGTCGGTCGGCAGGCCCTTCGTGACCGATGCGGTTCGCGGCGCAAACGGGCATGCAGTTGGACACCGCATGGCCGATCATCGCGCGGCGCCACATGCGGCTGGTGTCGAGATCGACATCATAGGGTTCGGACCCGATGGCCGTCGGGTAAAGCAGCACCTCGGCGCCCTTCAATGCCATCACGCGGGCGCATTCGGGATACCACTGGTCCCAGCAGATCCCGACACCGATGCGCGCGCCGAATACGTCCCAAACCTTGAAGCCGTCGTTTCCGGGACGGAAATAGTATTTTTCCTCATAGCCCGGACCGTCGGGGATGTGGCTCTTGCGATAGGTCCCCATGATCGCGCCGTCGGGCCCGACCATGGCGAGCGTGTTGTAATAATGGTGGCCGTCGCGTTCGAAGAAGCTGGTCGGGATTGCGACGCCCAGCTTCTTCGCGAGTTCCTGCATCGCGCTGACGCTGGGGTCCTCTCCCAGCGGACGGGCGCGTGCGAAGAGTTCCTCTTCTTCCTCGCGGCAAAAGTAGTCACCCGCGAACAGCTCGGGCGGCAGGATCACCTGCGCGCCCTTGCTTGCGGCCTCTTCGACCAGCGCTGACACGGCAGCGATATTGTCGGCCTCGTCCGGGCGGGCGAGCGGCAATTGCAGGACGGAAACGATCAGTTCTCTCATGGGAGAGATGCGTTATTTCTCCCGAAGCGCGAAGTCTACCTGGATATAGACGTTGGAGCGCGTGGTGCCGACCATCATACCGGGCGATCCGCTCTCGGGACGCGGGCTGATGGCAAGCGGCGGAGGGGGCGGCGCGACGGGGGCGGTCCGCTGGACCATTGCCTCGTTCATCGCTTCTGCACCGCGCAGCCAGGTGTTGCCCTGCTGTCCGCCCGCATCGCGGATATAGAGCACGCGGCTGATCTCCATGCCCGCTGCTTCGGCATAGGCCTCGGCACGGGTGCGCGCTGCCTTGTAAGCGTCCGCATAGGCGAGGTTCGCCGCCGCTTCGGGATCGCTCATTGTCAGGCTCGGCCCGCCGAGGACGTTGGCTCCGGCCTCGGTCACGGCGGTCACTGCAACGCCTGCCGCATCGGGATCGTCCATCGTCACCTGGAACACGTTGCTCGCCTGGTACTGGCCCTTGCGGTCGCCCCAAGTGATGCGCTGGACAGAGACATTCTGTGTCTGGATGTCCTCTTCGGCCACGCCCATTTCGCGCAGGGCCGCAACGATCTCGGCCAGCTTTTCGGCATTGGCTTCGCTGGCGGCAGTGGCGCTGCGCGAGAAAGTTTCGACACCCGCGTTGAACTGCGCGCGGTCCGGGCGGCTCTTGGCCTGCCCGGTGGCGCTGACCGAGAGCAGCGTTTCGCCATGATCGACGCCGCGCGCCTCGTCCGCGCGGTCGCTGCAGGCGGCGAGCACGAGTGGGGCCGTTGCGGCAAGAATCAGTTTTTGCATGAGAAAATCCCTCCGATGTGATACTATCACATCGGAGGGATTGCAGGATTTGGATTAACGCTGGATGGACGTGGTCAGTCGGCTTTCTTGAACAGCAGCGTCATGCGGTCGCTTTCGCCGATTGCCATGTAGCGTGCTCGGTCCTGGTCGCCGTAGCGAAGCACGGGAGGCAGGGTCCACACGCCGCCTTCCCAGTTCGCCGGATCGTTCGGATTGGCATTGATCTCGCTTTCGGCAGCGAGTTCGAAGCCGTTGGCCTCGAAGATCGCCACCACGTCCTGCGTGCGCATGTAGCCCCGCTGACGAGCGCCATAGTCATCATAGCTCGCGCCTTCGGGCGCGCGGTGCTGGACCACGCCGACCATTCCGTCATCCTTGAGCATGGCGCGCGCGGCCTTGAGAACCGTATCCGCTTCATTGCCGATGTTGAGACCGTGCATCGAGCGGAAGATCAGTACGCGGTCGACCGTTCCAGCGACATCCTCGGGCATTTCGTCGATCTCGAAGACCTTCACATTGTCGCCATTGACGCTTTCCTGGCTGGTGGCGGCTTCGAAGAATCTTTCCGTCCAGCCCTTTGCGCGCGCTTCCTGTGCGCGGTCGCGATAGGTGCGGCCGTCGCTGTCCTGGTCGAAGGCGATATAGGTACCGGCTTGCGAAACATAGGGTGCAAGGACGCGGCTGTACCAGCCTCCGCCTGGTCCGTATTCGGCGACGGTCATGGTCGGTTCTACACCGAAGAATTCGAGCGTTTCCGCAGGATTGCGATACTGGTCGCGTGCACGGTCATCATCGCGCAGGTCGGCGGCGAGGACCTCTTCCAGATCGGGGGTGTGATCGTCGGCAGAAAGCGGGGCAGCAATCATCGCGGCAGCCGCGACAGTCAGAAACAGACGCATATTTTCTCTCCTCAGGGAAATGCGAAGCTGTCCCTGCCCGTGACGCGGACAGATGACAAGGTGGTTACCGCTTCCTACATGATGCGCCGAGAAGGAGATTTGCATGGCTCAGGAACAGGTAATCGTCGCAGGCGGATGCTTCTGGTGCACCGAGGCGGTGATGAAGGACGTGATCGGCGTAAGCGAGGTCGAAAGCGGCTATATCGGCGGCGACCAGCCCGACCCGACCTACAAGGAAGTTTGCACCGGTAGCACCGGCCACGCCGAGGGCGTGCGCGTCACATTCGACAGCGACCGGATCACGCTGGACCAGATCCTCGACGTCTTCATGGGCACCCATGATCCGACCCAGCTCAACCGTCAGGGCAACGATGTCGGTACCCAGTATCGCAGCGCAATCTTCCCGACCGAGGAGCAGCGCGCGGCGGCAGAGGCAGCCATCGCTCGGTGGAACGAGGAACATCCCGGCCAGAGCGCGGTGACCACGATCGAAACCGGCGAATGGTATCCGGCCGAGGACTACCACCAGGAATATTGGGAGGGCGAAGGCCAGCGTAATCCCTATTGCCAGGCCGTGATTCCACCCAAGCTGATGAAGCTGCGCAAGAGCTTCCAGAAATACCTGAAAGAAGACGCCTGAGCGTCGAGAGCGCAGGCGAATTGATGACAATCGCGATCATCGGCGCCGGCATGGCCGGCCTCAGTTGCGCCATGCGCCTGCGCGAAGGCGGACATGCAGTCACGCTCTTCGACAAGGGGCGCGGCCCCGGCGGGCGCATGTCGACACGGCGCATGGAAGTGGACGGCGAGACCGTGCGCTTCGATCATGGCGCGCAATATTTCACTGCCCGCGATCCCGGCTTCAAGGAACAGGTCCGCGCTTGGCACACGGCCGGCATCGTGGCCCCGTGGAAGGCCGGCGGTGAGGATGCTTGGGTCGGCACACCTGGCATGAACGCCCCGATCCGTGCAATGGCCGAAGAGCTTGGCGTGCACTTCTCGAAGCGCGTGGAGACCATCGAGAGGCATAATGGCGCTTGGCGGCTCGAAGGCGAGGCCACCGACACCGCGCCATACGATGCGGCAATCATCGCCGTTCCATCCGAACAAGCGGCTCCGATGCTCGTCCCGCACAGAGCGGACTGGAGCGAACTGGCCGAGAAAACCGTCTCCGATCCCTGCTGGACCCTGATGCTCGCTTTCGAGCAGCGTATTTCGCATGAGGCTGACGCCATTCGCGATGCAGGGCCGATCGGCTGGGCTGCAAGGGACAGCGCGAAACCTGACCGCGGAGACGGCGAACGCTGGGTCATCCAGGCCGATCCACGCTGGTCCGCCGAGCATCTCGAAGACAGCGCCGATGACCTCTCGAAGCTCTTGCTGCAGGAATTCGCGACTGCAATCGGTCAGGATCTCCCCGCCATCGCGGCGATTAGCGCCCATCGCTGGCGCTTCGCCAAATCCGGGCGTGCCGGTGCGGAAAAGCTGTGGGACGCGGACTTGCGC
>JABDNC010000062.1 GCA_013001165.1 Erythrobacter sp. | reverse complement strand
TCGATCAGGATCTATTGCTGGCGCACCTCGCCGAACTGACCACGCTCGAACCGCAGGCGGGCGAGGAGGCACGGCTCGCCGAAGCCCGCGCCGACATGCAAAAGGGCGAGCGGCTTTCGGGCGATCTCGAAGAACTGCGCCACCTTTGGGAGGGGTCGGATTCCCCGCTGGCCTCCCTTCGCGCTGCGGCTCGAAAGCTCGACCGGATCGCTCCCGAACACGCGCTCCTCACCGAGGCGCTTGCAGCGCTCGACCGCGCAGTGATCGAAGCGGGTGAGGCCGAGGAAAAGCTGGAAGCTGCCGCAGAGGCGCTGGTCCACGATCCCGCCGCGCTGGAGCAGGCGGAGACGCGCCTCTTCGAATTGCGCGCTCTCGCACGCAAACACCGCTGCGAAGTGGACGAACTGCCCGAAGTCATGCGCACAATGCGTAGCCAGCTCGACTCGATCGAAGGCGGCGAGGCCGAACTCGACGCGCTGGAAGCAGCGGCGGAAGAGGCGGGCAAGCGTTACCGGGCCGAGGCCGAGGCACTCCACGCCAACCGTGTGGCCGCCGCAATGCGTCTCGACGAGGCGGTCGCGCGCGAGCTTGCGCCGCTGAAGCTTGATGCAGCGCGATTCCATACGGCAGTAGCCGATCTGCCGGAAGAGCGTTGGGGGCCGCATGGCATGGATAGCGTCGAATTCCTCATCGCTACCAATCCGGGCGCAGACTTCGCACCGCTCAACAAAATCGCCAGTGGCGGAGAGCTCTCGCGCTTCATCCTCGCGCTGAAGGTCGCATTGGCCGAGCAGGGCGGGGCGGCGACGGTGATCTTCGACGAGATCGATCGAGGCGTCGGCGGGGCGGTGGCAAGCGCCATCGGCGAACGTCTCGCACGGCTAGCCTCGAACGGGCAATTGCTGGCCGTCACGCATAGCCCGCAGGTCGCAGCGCGCGGTCAGACGCACTACATGATCGCCAAGAGCTCAGACGGCACGGTGACGCGCACCAGCGTGGCGCTGCTTGATGAGGCCGGGCGCCAGGAAGAGATCGCCCGCATGCTGTCAGGGGCTGAAGTCACCCCTGAGGCGCGGGCGCAGGCGGATCGATTGCTCGAGGGCGTCTAGTCCGTCGGCTCGCCCATGCTGACGTAGATCAACGTCATCATCGCCATTCCACCAAATATCCATGAACCGTCGAATGGTCCTTGACCCAAAGGCATCTGCCAGAGCTGGTATCCGGCCACCGCTATGCCTTGGAACAGGCCCCACCAGTTCAGGACCGCGGCTCCCATCGCAATCTTCGCCCAGGTCTTCCCTGCCTCGAAATCCCTCGAGCTGGCATTTCGCAGCGACCAGAGCTTCCACGCCCCGAACAATCCACCAAGGCCTGCGAGCAGTTCGAGTGAGAAAACGACGATCATGGCTATGACGATTAAGAATGCCGGGGGAACCGGCAGGAGCGTTATCGGATAGGCTTCCTGGTCGGCGTGGCTCGTCGTGTATGCGAAGAAGTCGTAGGCCTGCTGGAGATTCGCGAGATTGTGGGCGACATAGAGCAGCGCCATCAGCGCGACGCTTGCTGTGATCAAAGCCTTCAGGACACGGTCGGCCATGGTTTCCCCCACCAGTTGAACCGCGACCCGCTTGCGGCACTTTTCCAGCCGCGCGTGCTCATGCATAGCGACGGAAAGGGGAATCAACCAAATGCCCGCGAGCAAGCCTGTGGACATAAGCGAAGCCGACGCCGCCAACGAGTTGATGCGGCTCGCGCGAGAAATCGCGAAGCACAACAAGCTTTATCATGCGAAAGATGCGCCGGAGATTACCGATCCGGAATTCGACGCATTGGTCCGGCGTAATGCGGAACTGGAAGAGACTTTCCCGCACTTGGTGCGTGAGGACTCGCCCTCGAAGGTGGTGGGTCACGAAATCGCCGCCTCCCCGCTATCCAAGGTGACGCACGAGGTTCGCATGATGAGCCTCGACAATGCTTTCTCGCCGGAGGAGGTTGAGGAATGGATGGCGCGCGTGCGGCGCTTCCTTTCGCTGGCCGAAGGCGAGTCGGTGGGGATCACCGCCGAGGACAAGATCGACGGCCTTTCCTGTTCGCTGCGCTACGAAAACGGCACGCTCGTCCGCGCCGCTACGCGCGGTGACGGGCAAGTGGGCGAGGACGTAACGCCCAATGTCGCGCATATTGCCGATATCCCGCAGCAGCTGTCAGGCAACGTGCCGGAGGTCTTCGAAATCCGCGGCGAGGTCTACATGTCCAAGGCCGACTTCCATGCGCTCAACGCGGCGCAGGAAGAGGTCGGCGGCAAGCTCTTCGCCAATCCGCGCAATGCGGCTGCGGGTTCGCTGCGGCAGAAGGATGCCAGCGTGACTGCGAAGCGTCCGCTCAAGTTCTGGGCGCATGGTTGGGGAGCGGCTTCCGATGTACCGGGCGAGACGCAGGAAGAGGTCGTGCACAAGATCGAGGCGTGGGGCGTACCGGTTTCGCCGCTCTTCACGCGCGTGCATGACGTCGAGGGGATGCTCGCCCATTACGACAGGATCGGGCGGGAAAGGCCTGATCTACCGTACGAAATCGACGGTGTGGTCTACAAGGTGGACCGGCTCGACTACCAGCAACGCCTCGGCTTCGTTGCGAAGGCGCCACGCTGGGCACTGGCGCATAAATTCCCGGCAGAGCAGGCCGAGACCACGCTCGAGGCGATCGACATCCAGGTGGGTCGTACCGGCAAGCTGACGCCCGTGGGACGCCTTGCACCCGTGCTGGTTGGCGGCGTCACCGTCACCAATGTCACGCTCCACAAT
>JABDNC010000037.1 GCA_013001165.1 Erythrobacter sp. | reverse complement strand
ATTCGCGCCGCCACGCTGACGAGCGCCGATGCCGACTGGCGCGAGACGCAGGACGCTTTCCGCGCCGGCGAGCTCGACCTGCTCTATGTCGCGCCCGAACGCGCGAGCCAGCCGGCGTTTCGCGACTTCCTGTCATCCGCGCGCCTCGCGCTGTTCGCCATCGACGAGGCGCATTGCGTTTCCGAGTGGGGCCATGATTTCCGTCCCGACTACCGGATGCTGCGTCCGCTTATGGACGCCTTTCCCAATGTCCCGCGCCTTGCGCTGACGGCGACGGCGGACCGGCAGACACGACCCGACATTCTCAGCCAGCTTGGCATTCCCGAAGATGGGCTGGTGCTGGCGGGCTTCGACCGACCCAACATCCGCTACGCCATTCGCCATCGCGACAATCCGGTTCGCCAGCTCACGACGCTGATGGCGGAACGGCCCGGTCCCGGCATCGTCTATGCGCAAACCCGCCGCAAGGTGGAGGACCTCGCCGAGAAGCTCGCTGCTGCCACGGGGCGCGAGGTGCTGCCCTACCACGCCGGCCTCGATCCGCAGACGCGCGCCGCCAACCAGGCCGCCTTCGTGGCAAGCGAGGACATGGTGATCGTCGCGACGGTCGCTTTCGGTATGGGTATCGACAAGCCCGACGTGCGCTTTGTCGCCCATGTCGGCGTCCCCAAGTCGATCGAGGCATATTACCAGGAGACGGGCCGCGCAGGCCGTGACGGCGACCCTTCAGCGGCGACGATGTTCTGGGGCGCAGGCGACTTCGCCACCGCGCGCATGCGGCTTGCCGAGGTCGACGAGGACCGCCGCAACGCCGAGCGTGCGCGCCTCGATGCGCTGGCTGCGCTGGTCGAGACACCCGAGTGCCGCCGCGCGGTGCTGCTGCGGCACTTCGGCGAAGACCCGCCACAGACCTGTGGCAATTGCGACAACTGTCTCGATGCGCCTGACGTGACGGATGCGACCGAGCTTGCGCGCAAACTGCTGTCCGCCGTCTATCGCACCGGCCAGAGCTTCGGCATGGGACATTTGCAAAAAGTGCTCACCGGTGCCGAGGACGATCGCGTTCGGCAGAAGGGCCACGACCGCCTTAGCGTCTTCGGTATCGTCGAAGGCGAAGAAGCGCGCCTGCTCCAGCCACTCGGACGCGCGCTACAGGCCCGCGGCGATTTGCTGCCCACGGAACATGGGGGACTAGCTCTGGGCGGCAGCGCGCGCGAAATCCTGAAGGGCGAACGCGAGGTGGCGATCGTCGTCCCGCCCAAACGACAGCGGCGCGGCAGGCGCGGCAGCGACGAGGCCAACCCGGTCGGCGATCCGCTGTTCGAGGCTCTGCGCGAACTGCGCCGCGAACTTGCCGCCGAAGCGCAGGTCCCGCCCTATGTGATCTTCCACGACAGCACGCTGCGCGAGATGACCGTGGCGCGACCTTCGACGATGGCCGAGATGAGCCGGGTCGGCGGCGTCGGGGGCAAGAAGCTCGAGGCCTATGGCGAGCGGTTCCTGCAGGAGATCGCGCGCCACTGATTCTGACCACATTGACTTTCGCATCAATTGATATAAATATGATATCATAATTATATCGAAGGAGCGATTCGTCATGTCTGTCGAACCAACGGGAATGAAAACCAGCCGCGAGACCGCGGCGACCAGTTATAACGGTTACATCATGCTACTGGTGCTCGTGGTCGTTATCGCGGCGCTTGCATTTATCCTGCCCGGCATGGCGCCTGGGGGCAGCGCGACCAAGGCGGCCAAGATCGCATTCGTCGGGACTCTTGTGGTCTCGCTGGTGGGCGTCCTTGTCCTCGCTTCCGGCTTCTTCATGATCCAGCCCAACCAAGCGGTCGTCATCACACTGTTCGGCGAATATCGCGGCAGCGAGCGCACCGAGGGTCTGCGCTGGGTGTGGCCGTGGATGGGCAAGAACAAGATCTCTGCCCGCGCGCACAACATCCATTCGGACCGTGTGAAGATCAACGATCTGCGCGGCAACCCGATCGAGATCGCCTGCAACGTCGTGTGGCGTGTGCGCGATACCGCGCAGGCGAGCTTCGACGTCGACGATTACAAGGAGTTCGTGAACATCCAGATCGAGGCGGGTCTCCGCACGGTCGGTTCGCGCCACCCCTATGACGATTTCGAGGGCGAGGAAGTCACGCTGCGCGGCGGTGCCGACGTCGTGAATGCCGAACTGCTCGAGGAATTGAACGACCGCCTCAAGGTCGCCGGCGTGGTGGTCGACGAGGCGGGTCTCACCCACCTCGCCTATGCCAGCGAGATCGCCAGCGCCATGCTCAAGCGCCAGCAAGCCGATGCCATCATCGCCGCGCGCGCCAAGATCGTGCTCGGCGCGGTCGGCATGGTCGAGGATGCGCTCGCCAAGCTCAGTCAGGACGGGATCGTCGACATGGACGATGAACGCCGGGCGACCATGGTCTCCAACCTGATGGTCGTGCTGTGCGGCGAGAAGGAAGCGCATCCGGTGATCAACGCCGGATCGATTTACTAACCCCCGGGGGGCAGACCGGGAAATTCCCATGCCGCAAAAGAAAGCCTTTGCCTTGCGTCTCGACCCGGCCGTTCATGCCGCGGTCGAGCGCCTCGCAGCAGACGAGCTCAGAAGCGCCAATGCGCAGATCGAGATGCTGCTGCGCGAGGCGCTCAAGGGGCGCGGTATCGAAGTGAAGCAATCGCCACACCCGCGCAGGGGGCGACCACCAAAGGATGGTTCGGATGAATGACGAACGAGGCTGGTTCGCGCCGAAGAAGCTTGGATACGGTTCTGGGATGCCGACCGCATGGCAGGGCTGGGCCGTCATGCTTGGCTACATTGCGACGGTCATGGTTGCCGGCTTGATGTGGGAGAGCGGGGACGAGGTCTATACCGTGGCCGGAATAGCCATATTCCTTGTCGCCACCGTGGCTTTCCTGCTGGTCGCCAAGGCAACTACGCCTGGTGGCTGGAAATGGCGTCCGAGCAAGGACGACTAGCGCCGGGGACGCAAACCGGCCTCCACTTTGTTATTCGGCTGCGGGTTCCTGCTCGAACCGGTAGCCGAGCTCTCCGGCGAGCTCGGTCGCTCGCTCGGCCACCTGCTTCATGGTGGCATCGTCGTAATCTTCGGTAACGACGTCGAAGGACTCCTTGCCTTGCTCGTTGCCCAGGCTCGCGGCGATGAGGAAATAAGCCGAAGCCTCGATCGGATCGCGATCCACGCCCTCGCCGTGCAGGTAGAGGATGCCGAGGCCGCGAACCCCGTGAGGATTTCCGGCAGCGGCCGCCATCGAATAGTAATAGCGTGCAGCCATCGGATCGCGTTTCGTACCGCGGCCGGTGGCGTGCATCACCGCAAGGCTTGTCATGGCATTGGTGAAATCCTGCGCCGCCGATTTCTCGAACAGTGCGAAAGCCTCCTCGGGAGTGCCGGGCGCTTCGCCCGTGTCGATCATCACGCCGAGCCGCCACTGCGCGAAGGCAACGCCCTCGTCGGCGGCCTGTCTGTACAATTCGGCGGCGCGCGCCCTGTCGGTTTCGACGTAGCGTCCATTGTCATAAAACCACGCGAGATAGTTGATCGCATCCGCATCGCCTTCAGCCGCGCCCTGCCGGACCAGCTCGAAAGCCTCTGCCTCCTTGCCCTCCTCCATGAGCGCTTCGGCGCGGTCGCCGATCGTATTGGCGACGAGGAACAGCGCCATGGCCGGGGCCACAAACAGGCGGACGAAAAGGGTGCGAATGGATTTCATCGGGGCAGGCTATGCAGCGCGTAGCCGCCGCGCAACCGCATTCCTCCTGCGGCTGTGCAAGGAACGCCTGCCCCCGCAAGTTCGTTCTGGACGGGAAAGGAGGCTGCAATGGCCGGTGGCTGGGCACGCGATGGTGCCGTTCAGGACCAGATCGACGACACTGTAAGCGACGCGGTAAGCGCCGCGCGGGCACGCATGCCTCGCGGCGAGAGCGCCGAATATTGCGACGAATGCGGCGAGGAAATTCCCGAAAAGCGCCGAGAAGCCCTGCCCGGTGTGCGGACCTGCGTCGCCTGCCAATCGGGCCGCGACGCTGCGGTTCGCCAGTCGGGCATCAATCGCCGTGGCAGCAAGGATAGTCAGTTGCGCTGAGGCGCAGGCGCACTAAGGCACACGAATGACCTCCCCCTTCATCTGGTTGCAGCACGTCCTCCCCCACCACGCCGTCTCGCGCGGTGCAGGTGCGATCGCCTCGAGCGAGGTGCCGTGGCTGAAGAACCTGCTCATCCGCCGCTTCATCGATGCCTATGACGTAGACATGAGCGAGGCGGCACGCAGTGTGGAGCAGTTCAAGAGCTTCAACGACTTCTTCACCCGCGAACTGAAGCCGGGCATGCGGCCGCTGGCAGATGCCTCCGCACATATCCTCAGCCCCGCAGACGGTGCAGTCAGCCAGATCGGGCGGATCGAGGAAGACCGGATCTTCCAGGCCAAGGGGCGGCACTTTACCGCGACGCAGCTGCTCGGCGGTGACGCGGTGGCGGCCAAGCGTTTCGAGGGCGGCAGCTTCGCGACGATCTACCTCAGCCCGCGCGACTATCATCGCGTCCACATGCCTGCCGCCGGCACTCTCAAGAGCACGACCTATGTCCCGGGCGACCTGTTCTCGGTGAACCAGGTCACGGCGGAAAACGTCGACGGACTCTTCGCCAAGAACGAACGTCTCGCATGCCTGTTCGAAGGACCGGACGGCTTGTTCGCTAACGTCATGGTCGGCGCGATGATCGTCGCCGGCATCGAGACCGTCTGGTCGGGCCTCGTCGAGACGCACAATCCCAAGCTCGTGCGCGAGGATTTCTCCGGCGGGCAGCACGGTTTCGCCGCTGGCGACGAAATGGGTCGCTTCATCCTCGGGTCGACAGCGGTCCTGCTGTTCGAACCGGGCAAGGTGGAATGGGACGAAAACCTCAAGCCGGGCGATGCCGTCCGCATGGGACAGGCGATCGGCAAACGGCTTCAGCCGAATGCGGGCGCGTAGCTGACCTTACCGCTCGGCGCATCGCCGTCGAGCACCAACCGCTGGAAATATTCAGCCGGCGGGCCGGGATAGGCAAGCTGCGGATCATGTTCGAAGCCGAAGCGCGAATAGTAGGCCGGCTCGCCCAGCAGGACGATGCCCCGTGCACCCAGTTCGCGCATGTCGGCAATCGCCCGCTGCATCAGCCGCAATCCGACACCCTCGCGCTGGCATGCGGGCAGCACGCTGATTGGACCGAGCCCGTACCAGCCGGTGCTGCCATCGGAGATCGCGACCGGCGAAACCGCGACATGGCCCACGATGCGTTCGCCATCCTCTGCCACTAGCGAAAGGGTTAGGTCTCCGGTCGAGCGCAGGCGGTCGACGATCCGGACCTCGCTCCCGTCGCTGTGCTCCACCTCGGCGAATGCGGCGTTCGTGACGACCGCGATTTCCGCATGGTCGGCGGCTTTTTCGGGACGAATGGTCAGCGCACTCATGGCAGGATATGCCCCGCCCTGTCGCGCTTGGTC
>JABDNC010000025.1 GCA_013001165.1 Erythrobacter sp. | reverse complement strand
TGTTCGACCAGCATGATGGTAACCGGGTCGGTACGCGGGAAATGGCTCGCGCCGCAGGCGCTGCAGTCCCGCTGCCAGCCGCCCTTGGCAATCTTCGTATCGCCGCCACACTGGGCGCAGAAGCGGTGGCGCGCGTGCCAATCGACGATGCTGCGCGCACCGCCATAAAGCGCAAGGTCATCCGGCTGGAGCGTCGCCATAAGTGACCACAGCTGCGGATTTGCCATGCGAGGGCTCGCATCGCCCTTGGGCGGGACGGCGGCGAAGCAGGCCTTGCCGTCATCGAGACCGAGAAACACCAGCTCGGCATCCTCGCCCGCATCAGCGAGCGTACCCCATGCCAGCCGCCCCTCATCGTCGAGCGACGGCATCAGCCCGTCCAGCGCGAGCAGCCGCGCCTTCCAGTTCATGTAGCCTGCCAGTCGGTCAGGGTCTGCGCGAACGTGGTCGGCGCGATCCAGTCTCGATCCGGTGAATGCCAGCATCAGGCAGCGGCTTTCCCGGCCATCAGGTCGGTAGCGAGAGCCTCGATGAATTGCTGCCTGATCGGATATTTCTCGGGCGGCATGTACTGGGTGTAGAGGCCGGTGCGCATGTTCATGCGGAAATCGGCGGCGGCCAGCGTGCCTGCCGCACCGCCCCAGCCGTAGCTGCCGTTGCTCGAACGCCCACCTGCGCCGAACCCTTCGCCCGCAATCCACGAACCGGTGGTGTCGACGCCCGCAGGCAGGATGTTCGAGACGCCTGTGCGCACCGTGTCGCTCTCCATGACTTGCACGCCGTCGATCTGGCCGTAGCCGAGCAGCATGCGCAGGAAGCGGTCGTAGTCGCGCGGGCTGGAGACGAGACCGCCCCCGCCTGCAGGGAAGCTGGGCTTGTCGAGGAAGACGGAGCTCGGGCCCGGATCGATCGGGATCGGCATCTCGCCGAGGAAGCCATAATTCGTAGTCATGCGCGCCCGTTCGCTGTCGGGGACTGCGAAATAGGTGCTGGTCATGCCGCAGGGCTCGAAGATACGCGAGGTTAGGAAGTCCTCGAAGCTCTGGCCCGAAGCGACTTCGATCACGCGCCCGAGCAGGTCGATGCTGGCCGAGTAGATCCACTTCTTGCCCGGCTGCGCCACCAGCGGCAGCTTCGCCAGCCGGTCTGCGAATACTTCGAGCGAAGGTGCGGCATCGACTTCGGGCAGGCCCGGGATCGGCATGCGGCTGACCCTTCCGCCAACAAGGCCGTTATCGGCAAAGGCGGCCAGCAGCGGGCCCTTGGCGTCGATGATGTAGCTGAGGCCGGCCGTGTGCGTGAGCAGGTGACGGATCGTGATCTGGGTTTCGGCAGGAACGGTATCATTCAGCGCGCCGTCCGGCGTCTTGAGCACCTGCATGTCCGAGAACGCCGGCAGGATTTCTGCAAGCGGCGTATCGAGACCGAAAAGCCCGTCCTCGATGCACATCATCGTCGCCATGCCGGTAATCGGCTTGGTCATCGAATAAATTCGATACAGCGAATTCTCGCCGACACTGGCATCGCTACCGAAGGCAAGCTTCCCGCCGCCGACAGTATGCGCCATGTCGTCCTGGCCGCGGCCGAGATAGACGAGCAGGTTCGCTACCTTGCGCTGCGACACGTAGCGTTCTGCCAGCTTGGCGACTTCTGGAAACGCGTGACCGATATCGTGCGCCATGAGCGCCGATGCGCCCGGTACGCCGGCAGCGACGGCACCTACCGAAAGCCAGGCACCGGAACGGAACAGCGAACGACGGGAAAGTTGCGGTGCGTCGAATTCACGAAAGGCCATCGGGTATCGTCTCCAAACTTGTTTGCGCGCCTAGATGCGGACGTGAAGCTGAACGGTCAATTGCGAATTGAAACGCTTGCAATCCCATACTGTCCTATCCATATAAGACACATGCTGAATCTACTCTCTATCCTGTTCGGGATCGTATCGCTCGTCATCGTCATTCCGGCGACCATTCCGCTGCTCGGCTGGGCCAACTGGTTCGCGCTGCCGCTGATCGTGATCGGCGTGGTGATCGGTCAGATGTCGTCCAGCAACGGCGGACGCAATTTCTGTCTCGTGGTACTGCTGATCGCCGCGATCCGCCTGAGCATTGGCGGCGGGATTATCTAAGCCCGCACCAGCCGCGCGGCTTTTGCGAACAAGGTCGGGAGGCCAGCTTCATCAAGCTGGTCCACCGGCCACCATTCGCCCTGGCCCGGCGGTTCCTCCTGCGTCGACTGGCGTTCGACCGACAATTCCAGCGCGAAGTGCGTGAAGGTGTGACGCACCACGCCTGCACCCTGCCATTCGCCGTCCAGCGGAGGCGCGCCTGACCCGTTGCCACCGGCGGACCAGCCATCGTCCGGCAAGGCGCGCATTCCGCCCAGCATGCCCTTTCCTTCGCGTCGAACTAGCCACACTGCCTCGTCCCGCTCGATCCACCATGCCTTGCCCTGACGCACCGGCTTGGCCTTTTTCGGCGCTTTGACCGGGAGCTGCGCAGGATCGCCCTCTGCCCTGCCCCGACAGGCCGTCTGGAGAGGACACAGGAGGCATTTCGGGTCGCGGGAGGTGCAGATCGTCGCCCCTAGATCCATCATCGCCTGTGCGAAGTCGCCAGCGCGGCTTGCTGGCGTGATCTCATCGGCACATGCGCGAATGGATTTGCGCGATCCGGGCAAAGGCTCGCGGATTGCGAAGAGGCGCGAAACTACGCGCTCGACATTGGCATCGACCACAACGGCGCGGCGGCCAAAGGCGATCGCGGCCACTGCAGCCGCTGTATAGGCTCCCAATCCGGGCAATTCGCGCAAGGCGTCTTCCGTATTGGGAAAACCGCCCTGCTCTGCCACCGCCCGCGCCGCTTTCACCAGATTTCGGGCGCGCGAGTAATATCCCAGCCCCGCCCATGCAGCCATGACGTCTTCTTCGGGCGATGCGGCAAGGGCCTCCACAGTCGACCAACGGGTCGTGAAAGCTTCGAAATAGGGCTTTACCGCCGCGACGGTGGTCTGCTGCAGCATGACCTCCGACAGCCACACGCGATAGGGATCGGGCGCCGGTTCACCCGGACGCGCGCGCCACGGCAGGTCGCGGGCATGCGTATCGTACCAGTCGAGGAGTTGTTCGGAGACTATGGCGGCCACGCGAAGCCTATGGCATGAGCATTGCCGCAATGGGAAGCGACAAGCCAAGAACCAGTAAAGGCAAAGGGAAGAAATCCCCCAAGCCATACGAACGTCCGCGTGGCGGCGCGGCCAAGCCGATTTCCGATCTCATGCCGCAGATCGGCCGTCCGGCTTTCCGCCGCTTCGGATTCGTGCAGAGCTCGATCGTCAGCCGCTGGCCCGAAATAGTCGGTGAAACGCACGCGCGCGTCTGTACGCCGGAAATGATCCGCTTTCCGCCGGGCGAGAAGTCGGAGGGCATTCTCGAGCTGGTCGTCCTTCCCGCACATGCACCGCTGATCCAGCAGGTCCTCCCCGAAATCACCGAGCGCGTGAACCGCTTTTTCGGTTACAAGGCCGTGTCGCGGATCAAGCTGCGGCAAGGTGCGGTTAAGCCTCCACAGGACAGGAACAAGGTGAAGGTTCCGCCCTCGCTCAAGCCGATCCCGATGGAACTGGGTGACAGCCTGCGCGATATCGGAGATCCCGAGCTGCGCACTGTGCTTGAATCGTTGGCACGCAGCTTTGGCAGTGACGAAGACAGGAAAGACTGAAAGTGGTTGCACTCTCCCGACTCATCCGCCCCCTCATCGGTGCAGCGGCATCGCTGCTCGCCGTGGCAGCAACCGCGCAAAGCAGCGAACTTCCGTCCTCCCAGCCGAAGGGCAATTGGGGCGCGCAGATCGCCGAGACGGATGGCGGTCACCTTATCGGCAATCCCGAAGCCGAAGGCCGGCTGGTCGAATACATGAGCTACACCTGCTCGCACTGCGCGCATTTCGCGCAGACCGGCGAAGGCGCGATCAAGCTCCTTTACGTCCCCACCGGCAAGGTCTCCTACGAAGTGCGCCACCTGATCCGCGACCAGGTCGACCTGACTGCCGCCCTTGCCGTTCGCTGCGGCGCGCCGGGCAAGTTCTTCGCCAACCACGAAGCGCTGATCTTCAAGTTCGACGAATGGATGGGTGCAGCCGACAAGGCGACCCCCGCCCAGAAAGCGCGCTGGAATTTCGGCACTTTCCCTTCGCGCGCACAGGCGATCGCGAGCGACCTGGGTTTCTACGAGATCATGGAACGCCGCGGCTATTCGCGCACCGAACTCGACAGGTGCCTTACCGATTACGACGAGGCCAGGGCCATCGTCGATCGCAGCAATGCCGATGCCGACCGGCTCGGACTTCGCGGCACGCCGACCTTCCTGATGGGAGAAACCCGGCTCGACGCACACAACTGGGAGACACTCCAGCCGGTGCTCGATTCGCTTTTCCAATAGGCTTAAAGCGGCCTCATAGGCGGATTTACGGGGGATAGCCCTGTGGACACGCCCCGGGCCGCGCTTCACCTTGCCGCATGCGTGGCATAGTCTTTCCAGTCCACGAAAGAGGATTATCGATGACCAAGACCCTTCGTTTCGCCCTTGCCGCTCCGCTGGCGCTCGCGCTGGCAGCATGCGGTGAAAGCGCGGAAGACACCGCAGGAGCTATCGAGGGCGATGCCATCGCCGCCATTCCTGCACCCGAAGGACAGAGCTGGCTCGAAACCGCGAGCAAGACCGATGACGGCGGCTACGTGATCGGCAATCCCGACGCCCCGCTCAAGCTCGTCGAGTTCGCCAGCCACACCTGCAATGCCTGCGCCTATTTCGCGACCAACGGTTCGCTCGAACTGCAGAACGACTATGTCGAAACCGGCGTCGTCAGCTACGAAATCCGCCCGCTCCTGCGCGATCCGCTCGATGTGACCATCTCGACGCTGGCGCAGTGCGGCGCCCCTGAGAGTTTCCATGCGCTTTCGGATCAGGCCTGGGCGTCGCTCGAACAGTTCAGCCAGAACCTGCAGGTGAATGACGCCAGCTACCGCGCGGCCATGGAAGCTCCGTATGAAGAGCGTTTCCTTGGCCTGGCACAGGCAGCAGGACTCATCGATTTCTTCGCTGCCCGCGGCCTTTCGGCCGACCAGGCGCGGACATGCCTCTCCGATAGTGAGAACGTGTCGCAGATCGCTGAAACTTCGCGCGCAGCCTCTACCGAAGCCAATGTCTCGGCGACCCCCACCTTCTTCCTTAACGGCCGCCGCCTGGAAGAAAACCAGTGGCAGGGCCTCGAACCGATCTTGCAGGCAGCCGGCGCCCGGTAAGCCGGCGCCAGAAGGGGGGACGATAAGACGATGCTCATCAAACAGCTCAGACTGAGCGGTTTCAAGAGCTTCGTCGAGCCGTCGACCCTGCGCATCGAACCCGGCCTGACCGGCGTGGTCGGCCCCAACGGCTGCGGAAAATCCAACCTGCTCGAAGCGATCCGCTGGGTGATGGGCGAGAATTCACCCAAATCCATGCGCTCGGGCGGGATGGAAGACGTGATTTTCGCCGGCACAGCCACGCGCCCACCGCGCGACTTCGCCGAGGTGGTGCTCAGCGCGCAGGACGATGACGGCGAGGATCTCGAAGTCGTCCGCCGGATCGAACGCGGTGCGGGCAGCGCTTATCGCGTCAACGGCAGCGACGTGCGCGCCAAGGACGTGGCGCTCACTTTCGCAGACGCGGCTACCGGTGCGCATAGCCCCGCCCTCGTCAGCCAGGGCAAGATCGCGCAGGTCATCGCGGCCAAGCCGGTCGAACGGCGCATGATGCTGGAAGAAGCGGCGGGGATCGCAGGCTTGCACGTCCGTCGCCGCGATGCGGAAAGCAAGCTTCGCTCGACCGAGAAGAACCTCGAACGGCTCGAAGACCTGATGGCGGGTCTCGACAGCCAGATCGCCTCGCTACGCCGACAAGCCAAGCAGGCAGAGCGCTATCGCAAGCTTTCGGACGAGATAAAGACCGCCGAAGCGCGGCTCGTCTTTGCCCGCTGGCGCGATGCAGCCGCAGCTGCCGAGGAGGCGAAGATAGCTGCTGCCGAGGCCGAAGCGCGCGTTGCCGACGCCCAGAAGGCTGCCGACGAGGCCCAAAAAGCGCAGCGCGAGGCCGCCGAAAAGCTCTCCGAAGCGCGCGAGGAACAAGCCGACCGCCGCGACGATGCCAGCGCGCATGGTCACCGCATGGCTGCCCTCACCAGCCAGCTGGAAGCTGCCGAACAGCGCCTTGCCGACCTCGAACGCCAGAAGGTCCGCCTCGAAGAGGATCGCGGCGATGCGGACCGCATGACCAAGGACGCCGCCGAGGCCCTGGCGCGTCTGGAGAGGGACTTGGCCGCGAGCGAGAAGACGCTTGCCGCCGACGAAGAGCGCCGCCCCAAGCTGGTCGCGCAGAGCGAAGACGCTGAGCGGGCCAGCCGCACTGCCGAACTGGCGCTGGCGAAGGCCACTGCAGACAATGCCGGTGTCGAGGCCGAGTGGCGCGTGGTCGAAGCCGAGGTTAGCCAAGCCAAGGCCCGGCACGAAAGGGTCGAAGCGGAAGGCCGCCGGATCAGCGACCAGCGCGAAGCTCTTGCTGCCGAAGATCTCGATGCCGTGGTCGAACAGGCCCGCGAAACGGCGCAAGAAGCGACTGCCGAAATCGAAGCCAAGCGATCCTCGATCGAGGAAATGCAGGCCCGCAAGGCCGAACTGCAATCGGCCCGCGACGAGGCGGCGAGCGCCTATTCCGCGGCCAAGGCAGAGCTTTCGGGCGTCAGCCGCGAGTATGATGCGCTGAAGCGCGACCGCGAGGCCCGCGAACGCGCCGCTGCAAAACGTTCGGGCCGCCAGCAGGCCCTCGACGGTGTGCGCGCGCAAAAGGGATACGAACGCGCCGTCGCCGCTGCTTTGGGCCGTGATGGCAAGGCGCTCCTCGGCATGCCGGAAGAAGGCAGCGATGGCCGTTACTGGACGGGTGCCGATGCGCCGAAGAAGGTCGCAGACAGCCTCGCCGACCATCTCGCGCAATGCCCCGATGAGCTTCGCGCCCGACTGAGCCTCGTCCATGTGGCCGAGAAGGACGACGGACGCAGCCTTGCGCCGGGCGAGAACCTCGTAACCCTCGACGGCAGACTGCGCCGCTGGGACGGTCTCGTCGTCCATGGTGAAGGCGCTGCCGAAGCGGCCCGGCTCGAGGCGGAGAACCGCTTCGTCGAACTCGACACGCTCGTCCCCGAACTGCAGGCATCGGTCGATACGGCGGAAAAGACGCAGCAGCAGGCCAGCGAGGCCCTGTCAAAGCTCCAGCGCGATCTCGTCGCCGCAGAGCGCGAACTTGCCGCAGCGTCCGACACCGAGCGGCAGGCCCTGCGCACGCTCGACCAGGCAGAGGCGCAGCGCGAGCGCGTGACCGCGCGGCTCGCAGAATTGCAGGAAGCGGAAAACGATCATGCGGATGTGGTCGGACAGGCCAAGGCCGACGTCGCTGCCGCAGAGGGCAAGCGCGATGCCCTGCCCGATCCAGAGGCTGGCCGCGCTTCGCTAGAAGCCGCTCGCGCGAAGAACGAGGCCGCCCGCTCGACCCTTCAGGCACGCGCCGCCGAACTGGCTGCGCACGACCAGTCGCTCGCAGTCGCACGCGAACGCACCGCGGCACAGCGCAGCGACATGGCCAACTGGCAGGCCCGCTCCGGCGAAGCGGCGCGCCGCCTTTCCGACATGGCACTGCGCTTCGAGGAGATCGAGGAGCAGCGGGCCATCTTCGCGGCCAAGCCCGAAGGTCTGATGAAGGAAATCGAGCAGGGCGACACGGTGAGGGAGCGGCTTGGCGCCGAACTTGCCGAGGCCGAAAAAGCCGTCGCCGCAGCGGCCGAGGTCGCCCAGCAGGCCGACCGCGCCTTCAACGAGGCGAACGAGGCCCTCGCCGGTGCGCGCGAAAACCGCGCCGGCCTGTCCGAGCGTGCGGAGAACCAGGACGGTCGCCGGATCGAGATGGCCCGCATTTCGGGCGAGCGGTTCCAGTCCCCTCCCCCGCTGCTGCCCGCGAAATTCGAATTCGAGGAAGACAGCGTCGAGGCTGCCGAGGCCGAGACCGAGGAAATGGACCGCCTCACCGCCAGCCGCGAGAGGATCGGGCCGGTAAATCTCGTGGCCGCCGAAGAGCTCGAGAAGATGGAATCCGAGCACGGCACCAATGCTGCCGAGCAGGAAGAACTGCGCGAGGCGGTAAACCGCCTTCGCGGTTCGATCGGCAATCTGAACCGCGAAGGCCGCGAGCGGCTGCGCGAGGCGTTCGAGAAGGTCAACGGCCACTTCAAGACGCTGTTCTCGCGCCTGTTCGAAGGCGGCGAAGCGCATTTGGCGCTGATCGACAGCGACGATCCGCTCGAGGCCGGTCTGGAGATTTTCGCCCAGCCGCCGGGCAAGCGCCTCCAGTCACTCACCCTGCTGTCGGGCGGCGAGCAGGCGCTGACCGCAACAGCGCTGATCTTCGCGCTGTTCCTGACCAATCCAGCACCCATCTGCGTGCTGGACGAAGTCGACGCGCCGCTGGACGATGCCAATATCGACCGCTTCTGCGACCTGCTCGAAGCGATGGTGAAGGAAACCGACACACGTTACCTGATCGTCACCCACAATGCCGTGACCATGAGCCGCATGCACCGCCTGTTCGGTGTGACAATGATCGAGAAGGGCGTCAGCCGCCTCGTCAGCGTGGACCTCGGCGCCGCCGAAGAGTTGCTGGCAGCCGAATAGGTGTCATCGCAGGACATCTACGATCCCGAGTTCGTGCGCGACGTCTTCGATCGCTGCTCGGACCGTTACATCGCCTTCAGCAACGCATGTTCCTTCGGCTTCACGCAGATCTGGCGGCGGCAGTGTGTGGAGATGCTCGATCTCCCGCCAGAGGCGCGCCACGGATACGACCTGATGGCAGGCACCGGCGAGGTCTGGCCGCACCTCCTCTCGCATTCGCCGCAAGTAGACTCGATTGTCGCCGTCGATATCTCGGCGGGCATGCATCGCCGCGCGATGGATCGCCTCCACGCGATGCGCGCTCACAAGATCGAATTCCGCGAGGACGACGTTCTTGCGAGCGCGCTTCCCGATCAAAGCGCGGACTTCGTCGTGTCGACCTTCGGTTTGAAAACGTTCAATCCTGACCAGCACAGGCGCCTTGCCGAACTTACCGCACGCGTTCTTAAACCTGGCGGCCGCTTTGCCTTTATCGAGGCATCGGATCCTAGGGGCTGGTCGCTGCGACCGCTCTATCGCCTGCATCTCGACAGGGTGCTGCCCATGGTCGAGCGCGTCCTCCTTCGCGGAGCACACGATTTTGCGATGATCGGGCAGTATTCCGCCAATTTCGGCGATGCGCGCGAATTCTCTGGCATGCTGGACGAGGCGGGCCTCAACTCGGAATTCCGCAAGTTCTTCTTCGGCTGCGCTACGGGAGTTTGCGGCAGCAAACCGGTCACATCCGAAATGGCCAGTCTGGCAAACAAAGAGGTCACGACACCATGAACCAAGGCAAGCTGGCTTTCGCATGTGCCACCCTCTCGGCATTTTGCGCTTCGCAGGCCATCGCGGGCGAGACCGATCTATCCGCGGTCGCGATGTCCGACACCGAACAGGCCAAACCTTCCCTGCCCGCCATCCTACCACTCAAAGAGCGCGCCGAGGTGGTCGACAGCATTCTCGGAGAACGGCTCGATACCGTGATCCCTGCGATCATGCGCGAACAGGGCATCGACATGTGGCTGCTCATGTCGCGCGAGTATTTCGAGGAGCCGGTACTCGCCACCATGCTCAACGCGCAGAGCTTCCATGCTCGCCGGCGGACGATCCTGATATTCTTCGATCCGGGTGACGGCCAGCCGGTCGAGCGCCTCACGGTAAGCCGCTACGGCCTTGCAGACCTGTTCGAGCCTTCCTGGGCACCCGAAGAGGAACCCGACCAGTGGAAGGCGGTGGCCGATATCATCGCCGCGCGCGATCCTGAAAAGATCGCGATCAACTATTCCGATGCCACGCGTTTCGGCGACGGGATGACGCTGAGCCAGTATCGCGCCATGACCGAGGCCCTTCCCCAGCAGTACGAGGATCGCATCGTGTCGGGCGAAGCGCTTTCGGTGCGTTGGCTCGAAAGCCGGACGCAGACCGAGCTCGACCTCTATCCCGGCATCGTGCGGATCGCGCATGCCCTGATCGCAGAAGCATTCTCGCGCAAGGTCATCACGCCGGGCAAGACCACCACGAGCGAAGTGCGCTGGTGGTATCGCGAGAAGCTGGCTGTGCTCGGCATCGATCCTTGGTTCCATCCCTCCGTCGCCGTGCAGCGCGAGGGCACGGAAGGCATCATTTACGACAACACGGTGATCCAGCCGGGCGACCTGCTGTGGACCGACTTCGGGCTGACCTATCTGCGGCTCAACACCGATACCCAGCATCTCGCCTATGTGCTGAAGCCGGGCGAAACACAGGCACCGGAGGGCCTGCGCGAGGGCCTGAGGCGCACCAACCGTGTCGGCGACATCCTAACCGCATCATTCCGTGCAGGAGACAGCGGCAACGCGATCCTTGCCCGGGCGCGTGAGGCGGCGCTGGCGGAAGGCCTCAACCCGTCGATCTACAGCCACCCCATCGGGTTTCATGGCCATGGCGCCGGCCCTGCCATCGGGTTCTGGGACAACCAGAGCCCCGACCCGCGTGGCAGCGGCGCGGTCAACGCCGGTACGACTTGGTCGATCGAATTCACCAATTACTTCGAAGTGCCCGAATGGGGCGGTCAGCGCGTGGACTTCCGGTCGGAAGAGGATGCCTATTTCGACGGTGAAACGGTGCGCTATCTCGACGGACGCCAGACCGAACTGACGCTAATCCCGTCCAATTGACGCTCAACCGGCGAGAGCGGCTTTCAGATCGTCCCTTATGGCCTTGAGGCGCGGGAGGATATTGCCAGTGTCCGATGCGGGCGCAGGAGATTGCGCGGCTGACTGCTGGTCGGGCACTTCGCGCAGTGCGGCTTTCGCGCCCTTCAGCGTGTATCCATCGCGATTGACCAGTCGATCGATTTTCTCGACAAGCGCGACGTCTTCGGCGCGGTAATAGCGCCTTCCGCCGCTACGCTTGAGCGGCTTCAGCTGGGGGAATTGCTGTTCCCAATAGCGCAGCACATGCGTCTTGATACCGGTTGCAGCGGCAACCTCGCCAATGGTGCGCAGAGCACCTGCTTCCTTGTGATCGCTAAACTCGGCCATAGGCGGTTTTAGCCGCTAAACTCAGCCCTTTGCAATCCGCTCTTTCAACAGCTGGCTGGCGCGGAAAGTCATCACGCGGCGCGGCGTGATCGGCACTTCGACACCGGTCTTGGGATTGCGGCCGATCCGTTCTTTCTTGTCGCGAAGGACGAAGCTGCCGAAGCCGGAAATCTTCACGTTTTCGCCGCGAGCGAGCGCGTCGCACATCTTGGCGAGAATATCTTCGACGAGATCGAGCGATTCCGCACGGCTGAGGCCCATCTTGCGGTTGATCGTTTCTGCGAGGTCTGCGCGGGTCAGCGTTCCCACGGAGCGCATCATATCCATTTACTGTCCTTCCCCAGACGCGACCCTGGGTTATGCGAGATCAGCAACTTACTGGATTTTTGGGATTTCGGCAATGCAGGGAGCCGAAAAAACATCAATTGTTAAATTCGCGCGAGCGAGGCGCCCCAGGTGAAACCGCCACCCATCGCCTCGAACATGACGAGGTCGCCCTGCTTGATCCGGCCGTCCTTGCGCGCGACGTCGAAGGCGAGAGGAACCGATGCAGCCGAGGTATTGGCGTGCTGGTCGACGGTCACGACGATCTTGTCCGTGGACAGGCCGAGCTTGCGCGCCGTCGCATCGAGGATGCGTGCGTTCGCCTGGTGCGGAACGACCCAATCGACATCGCTCGATTCCACGCCCGCATCCGCAAGCACTTCCTTCAGGACGTCGGCAAGATTCACGACTGCATGGCGGAAGACCTCGCGGCCCTTCATGCGCAGCTTGCCGACTTCGCCCGTGGTCGAGGGGCCGCCGTCGACATAGAGCAGGTCCTTGTGCTCGCCATCCGCATGAAGCTTCGTAGCCAGGATGCCCGGGCCGTCATCGGCCACATCGCGCGTTTCGAGGACCACGGCGCCTGCCCCATCGCCAAAAAGAACGCAGGTCGTGCGGTCTTCCCAGTCGAGGATGCGGCTGAAGGTCTCTGCGCCGATGACCAGCGCCTTCTTGGCCATGCCGGTCCGCAGAAGCGAGTCGGCAGTGCCCAATGCGTAGAGGAAGCCCGAGCAGACGGCTTGCACGTCGAAGGCCACGCCGCCGCGGCAGCCAAGGTTCGCCTGCACCTGCGTGGCAGTTGCCGGGAACGTGTGGTCAGGCGTTGCGGTCGCAAGGATGATCAGGCCGATCTCGCTCGCGTCCACGCCGGCATCTTCGAGCGCCTTACGCGCAGCTTCGGTGGCGAGGCTGGAGGTAGTCTCCCCCTCGGCAGCGATATAGCGCTGGCGGATGCCGGTGCGCTCGACGATCCATTCGTCGGTCGTATCCACACGCTTCGCCATCTCGGCATTGGTGACGCACTGCTCGGGAAGCGCGCTGCCGCTACCGGTGATGACTGAGCGGATCACTTGGCAGAAAGCTCTTCGGAACCGAGTTCGCCGAGGTCCTTGGCAATCCGGTTGGTGATATCATCTTCGAGCAGGCGCGCGGCGACTTCGACTGCATTGGCCACGCCCTTGGCATTGGCGCTACCGTGGCTCTTCACCACCACCCCGTTGAGGCCGAGGAAGACCGCGCCATTGTGGTTGTTCGGATCGAGATGGTGGCGCAGCAGCTCGGTCGCGGGCCGCGACACGAGGAAGCCGACCTTCGATCGGATCGACGAGGAGAACGCGCGCTTGAGAAGATCGGTCACGAAGCGTGCCGCGCCTTCGATGGCCTTGAGTGCGATGTTGCCGGAAAAACCGTCGCACACCACCACGTCGCATTCGCCGCGGTTGATCTTGTCGGCTTCGGTGTAGCCTTCGAATTCCATTGCGAGGCCCGAGGCTGCGCGAAGGCTGTCGGCAGCCGCCTGAATGTCCTCGGTGCCCTTGGTTTCCTCGGTCCCGATGTTCAGGAGGCGAACGCGCGGGCGTTCGATACCTGTCACGATCCGCGAATAGGCTGCGCCCATGATTGCGAACTGCACGAGGTTGCGCGCGTCGCATTCGCGGTTCGCGCCGAGGTCGAGCATGATCACGTCATTGTCGCCGAGCGTCGGCAGCAGCGCGGCAAGTGCCGGACGGTCGAGACCGGGCATGGTGCGCAGCGCGAGCTTGCTCATCGCCATCAGCGCGCCGGTATTGCCTGCGGACACGGCAGCGCCCGCTTCGCCGCGCTTCACGGCGCTGACGGCAAGGCCCATACTGGTGGTCTTGGCACGGCGCAGTGCCCGGCTCGGCTTTTCGTCGCCGCCGACCACGTCTTCGCAGTGCAGGATTTCGCTGGCTTCCGCCATGCCGGGGTGATCTTCGAGCGCGGCCTTGATCCGCGTCTCGTCACCGACCAGCAGGAACTTGAATCGATCGTGGCGCCTGCGCGCAAGCGCGGCGCCTTCGATCATTACGCGAACGCCTTCGTCTCCGCCCATCGCATCAATGGCGATACGCGGCAGACTCATGACACTCTCCGAATCAAGCTAGAAAGTCTTAGAGACCTTCGGGTGCGAGGACTTCGCGCCCGTTGTAGTAGCCGCAGTGCGGGCACAGGTTGTGCGGGCGCTTCAGCTCGCCACAGTTCGAGCACTCGTGATGAGCTTCGACCTTGAGCGAATCATGTGCACGACGGTTGCCGCGGCGGTGGGGCGATACTTTTCTCTTGGGGACGGCCATCTCGGCACCTGTTCCTCAAACAATTACAATCAATTTCGGTGGCCGCCCTAGGGGACAGTCAGGCATCGCACAAGAGGCGCGGTGGCTGGAAAATCCCGACCATGACGGTGAAGGCGCGCGCTATAGCGAATTTTCAGGGTGATGCAAGCGCAGTGGAGGATAATCCTCAAGGCCCGATTGCCGCCCCTCGGCCCAACCCCTAACCAAGGGCAAGAGGGTACGCAAAGGGAGAATAAGGGAATGGGTATGGTCCTTCCAGTCACGCTGACCGCCGCTGCGGCTGCGGCAATCATCAACCTGTGGCTGTCGATCCGCGTCGGCCAGATGCGCTTCAAGCAAAAGGTCTCCATCGGAGACGATGGCGCAGGCGGCCCGCTCACCGCACGCATGCGCGCGCAGCTTAACTTCGTAGAAAACACCGCCTTCGTCCTGATCCTGATCGCCGCGATCGAACTTTCGGGCCGCGGCAACCCGTGGCTGGCATGGGTCGCCGGCATCTACATGATGGGACGCGTCGCCCATGGATTCGGCATGGATGGCGGCACGCTCGCCAAAGGACGCTCTATCGGCGTCATCATCACCATGCTCACGCAGCTCGGCCTTGCCGCAGTTGCGGTGCTGATCCCGCTCGGCGTGATGTAAGAGGCGCTCAGGCCAGCGCCGCGTCGCTGACGAAGGCGTTGGTCTTGCGTTCCTGCCCGAAGGTGCTGGTCGGCCCGTGACCGGGGATAAACGTCACGTCGTCACCCAGCGGCCAGAGCTTCTTCGTGATCGCATCGATCAGGTCCTGATGATTGCCCATCGGGAAATCGGTACGCCCGATGCTGCCCTGGAACAGCACGTCGCCGACGACTGCGAACTTGCTCGGCCGGTGGAAGAAAACCACGTGTCCGGGCGTGTGGCCGGGGCAGTGGATGACTTCCAGCGTGAGCTCGCCCACGGTGACGGTGTCGCCATCGTTGAGCCAGCGGTCGGGCTCGAACACCTGCCCGTTCACGCCGTAGCGCGCGCCGTCCTCGTCGAGGCGGCTGATCCAGAACCGGTCGTCCTCGTGCGGACCTTCGATCGGAAGACCGAGCTCCTTGGCGAGAATCCCTGCCTCCCCGCAATGATCGATATGACCATGCGTGATGAGGATCTTCTCAAGTTCGACACCGGTCTGCTTTACCGCCGCCTTGAGCTTGTCGAGATCGCCGCCCGGATCGATCAGCGCGCCCTTGTTGGTGGCTGTGCACCAGATCAGCGAGCAGTTCTGCTGCAATGGCGTGACCGGCACGATGCCGGCCTTCATGGGCGGGGTCGAAGAAGTTTCGGTCATGAACGGCGAGATGGCCTGCACGCCCTGCGATTGCAAGCATCCACCCGCGCACCGCGCTTCCCGTTTGCCGCCCTGCCGGAAAAGTGGCATTATTTGCGCGGTTTGAGGGTGATGGAGGAGAACGCGCGATGAAGAAAATCTTGACGGGAGCCGTCCTGCTGGCCTGCTCCGCCAGTCTTTCGGCCGGCCAGGATCCCAAGGTCGATGTCGCCAAGCGCTTTGCCAATGCGGTCAAAGGCCAAAGCGAATTCGTCGGTAGCGACTTCGTCCGCGCACCCTCCGCCGAAGAGCAGGAACAGCTCAAATCGCTCTATGCGAATTGCAGCAGCCGCTACCCGCGGCGCGTACTGGACCAGGACAAGCCCGATACCATAGTGATTCTCTGGAAATGCCCCGATGTCGATGGCGATGCGCCGCTCGCGATCTCGCTGGTTTTCGAACAGAACGATATCGCGCAGGTCCGGCTGCATAACACCGACCTCAGGGCGCAGGGCGCTAGCTGACCCGAACCGATCAGGCGCACACCATTCTTGATCCACATCAATGCAGGGGCGCCTGCTTGTGCTATCCATGGCTCATAGGAGGATGGATGTGAGGCACTTCAAGGCAATCGTGATGCTCGGCCTGTTCGCAAGTGGATGCCAGGTCAACGGATCCTCGGTGGAAACGGCGGCGCCCGCCGCCCCTGTCGCCGCGAGCGCGGAGAAGGAGGTGCCTGTCTTCGTTACTGCGATCTGCGGCGATTGCCATGCGGTGAAGATCAACGAAATCTCGCCAAATCCGCAAGCTCCGGGCTTTGCCGATATCGCCAATTCGCCCGGTGTCACGCGGGATACGCTGGTCGCGTTCCTCTCGGACGCGCACAATTATCCGATGCAGATGGACGTCGACCTGGTCGAAGAGGATATCGAGCAGATCGCCGAATACATGCTGACGCTGCAATCGGACGACTACATCAAGCGACCGTCATGATCCTCACAACCTTCCACCCTTCCAGACGACCCGGCCGATAATTTCGACTTCGCCGCGCTCGAGTTCGATCGGGGCATAGGCATCGTTCGCGCTGATCAGCGCGATCCGACCCGGCGCGCTTGCCTGGACCTGCTTCACGTGAAGCGCATCGCCGATACGGACGACATGGATCCCCTCGCCGCTGCGCTTGTTGCGGTCGACGAAAATCTCGTCCCCGCTGCGCAAGGTCGGCTCCATGCTGTCACCCTCGACGCGGATTGCGGTGAGGTCGGCTCCTTCGAGTCCCATCTCGCGCAGCCAGCGTCGGCTGAAGCGGAAGCTGTCGAAGGAAATTTCTTCCGCAGAGAAGGCTCCCGGCCCCGCAGAGGCGTCCAGCGCGAGCCTTGGGACGGCCACGAAATCCTCCGATTCGCGCGCAGGGCGAAGATCGGGATCGGCACCCAGCACGACCTCGTCCACGCCGAAGAATTCCGCCAGTCGCCGACGGTCGGCCTCTTCCAGCTTGCGCGGGCTGCCCTTGCGAACGAACTGCTGCAAGTAGCTGGAATTTCGACCCAACATCGAAGAAAGCGAAGCGAGGCTCGTGCGGCTCTTCTCGGTCAACTCGACCAGCCTTGCGCGTTCCGGGGTCATGTCTGCCACGCCGTTGCTCCTTCCTGTGGGGCCATAGGAAACACCGGAATTCGGTATCGAAAGAGGACCCATGCGAGAAAATTCCTATAGCATAGGATTTTTCCTAGACAAGTAGGATTTGGAGTGGAACGAATCAGGAACAGGGCGAGCGATTCGCCAGTTGGAACCAGCCATGGGGAGCTTTGCAGATGCTGATCCGCTCAATCGAAAAATTCCTGCGCGCTTACGACATGCCGCCGACCAAGTTCGGCCGCCTCGCCGCGCATGATCCGCGCTTCGTGCTCGACCTGCGCATGGGCCGCGAGCCGCGCAGCGGCACCGAGGCCCGCATCCGCGGCTTCATGATGGGCTTCGAGGCCGCGAGCGGCAAAACCTCGCAGGAGGCGCTCAATGTCCAGTGAAGGAAAGCCTCCTCGCCCGCCGCGCGCCCGCCGGTCGGCAAGCGACCGCTTGCGCACCGCGCTGATGGTCCTGTGCGAGCATCAGGGTCAGGTAATCACCCACACCGAGAAATCCTGGGCGAGCATCACCTTTGCAGGGACCCGCCACAGCCTGTCGCTGCTCTTCGCCGGCGAGGAAGCCGTCGAGGCGGGTGAAAGCTTCGTCGCCTCCCTGCCCGAGCACGAATTCGCGATCCCCGGCCAACTTGTGGCCGATGCGGGTATCGTAGAGGTGGAACACCGCCTCTCGCCCAGCCCGCGCATGGTCGTGCAGTGCGATCTACTGCTGCTGGAGGATGCCTGACGATTTGACGAGCGGCGGCAATGGGATAAGCTCTTGCGCGAAGGGGGAAATTCCATGCGTATTCCTGTTGTCGCCGCCCTTGCACTCTCGCTCGCCATTCCGGCCTCTGCGCAGGACTTGGAAGGGGCCGAGATCATCGTCACCGGCTCGCGGATCCAGCAAGATGATTTTTCGGCCGCAATGCCGGCGGTCGGCCTGCGCAGGCCGGCGGACTTCCTCGTCCAGACCGTCGCGATCAGGGGCGATACCCGCGACCCGACACAGCGTCGGCGCGAGATTCGCGCAATGCTCGCTGATGCGGTTCGCCGCGCGGACCGGTCCGGGGTGGAGCTGGCCTATGGCGACTATATCCTGACGCGCCTCACCGCGGAAAACATCGAGGAAATCGACCTCCAGCGCGACAACCGTCCCGACAGCGAACGCGTGGTCTTCCGCGTGAAGGCGCGGCTCGGCGGCACGCAGACCGGTGAAGCGGCACAGGCGCAGATCGAAAACTACATCCAGTCGGTTCCCGAAGTGGGTCGCGCTCAAATGGATAGCTGGGGGTCCAGCACTCTCTCGATCGTCGGGCCGGACAGCTACCGATCGCAGATTGCCCAGAAGATCGCGGAAGACGCCAATGCGCGGGCCGCCCAGATGGGCGACAATTATGCTGTCGAGGTCGAAGGGCTGAACATGCCCGTGCAATGGGCGCGCTCGGGACCGGGAGAGGTGCTGCTCTACATCCCCTACAAGCTGACGATCGTGCCGCGTCCCTGAAGCGCGGCGCTCAGTAACCCGCGGCGAGGTCCATCTGCGGCTGCACGGGCTCGCCCTTGTGCCAGCGTTCGAGATTTTCGACGAAACGGTCGGCGCTGCGCTGGAACATCTTGGTCTGCGCGCGGCCCGACAGGTGCATGGTGACCTGCGCGTTATCGAGGGCCCATAGTTGGTGATCCTCGGGCAGCGGCTCGGGGTCGGTCACATCGAGCAGCGCGGCTTCGATGGTCTTGGCTTCCAGCGCGGCGACAAGGTCGTCCTGCTGCACCACGTCGCCGCGGGCGATGTTCACCAACACGGCATTGGGACGCATTGCGGCAAGTTCGCTCGCGCCGATCATGCCCTTGGTTTCCTCGGTCGAGGGGACGGCAAGGATGACCCAGTCGAACTCGCCCAGCTTTTCGCGCCATTCGCCGGGGCGCAGCGTGCCCTCCCCGCCCGACCGGCGTACCGGCACCACGGTCATGTCGAAGGCCTCCAGCCGCGTCTTGATGAGCGACCCGATTGCGCCGAGGCCAAGGAGCAGCACCCGCTCGCCGGAAAGTTCGCGCTTGCCCGGGCTATCGAGCAGCCATTCGTGGCGTTCCTGCGCGCGCACGACCTCGCGATAGCCCTTGGCATGGGCCAGCATCATCATGACGACATATTCGGCGATAGTGATGGCGTTGATGCCCACGCCATTGGTCACGGTGACGCCGCGTTCCTGAAGCAGGTCCAGCGGCATGAAATCGAGGCCGGCATAGATCGAGTTCAGCCATTTGAGATTGGTCGCGGCCTTCGCGATCTCGATCATCGGTTCCTTGTCGTTGAGGTCGAACCAGCCGATCTCAGCCTCCGGAGCGAACTCCAGCGCCTGTTCCTTGGTCATGAACCACATGGGCTCGACCCAGTCGGGCAGGCGCGGCTCCACCAGCGGGCGGATCAGGGCGGACATCACGGCTTTGGTCATGGGTGAGACTCTCCTCTTCGGATAAGTCCCTAACCGCAACTTAGCCCAGCTTCCACTCCCAGCCGAGCGGATCGCCGTCCATCACCTCGACACCCTTGGCGGCAAGCGTCTCGCGGATGGCGTCGGACGTAGCAAAATCCTTCTCCACCTTGGCCTCCTTTCGGCGGATCAGTTCGGCTTCGATCTCAGCCTCGGTGATCTCGGCGGACTTGGGCCTGATGCGCAGGTCTTCACGGGTCAGGCCAAAGAGGTCGAGGCCGAGCACACGGTCCATCTCCTCGATCACTGCGCGCTTCACGCCCGCATCGACCTTCTTGACCGCGAGCGCCTCTTCGAGCGCCACCAGCCCCACCGAGGTGTTGAGATCGTCGGCAATCGCGGTCGCGAATTTATCGCGCATGGGGGCGAACTTCTGGGGCGAGGGATCGCCCGCAGACGCCTCTTTCAGCAGTTCGACCTGCATCACGATGCGCTTCAGGCGGGTAAGTGCCGCCTGAAGACCGTCCCAGCTGAATTCCAGCTCGCTGCGGTAATGCGCCTGCAGGCACATCATGCGGTAGGCGAGCGGGTGGTAGCCCTTGTCGATCAGCAATTGCAGCCGCAGGAATTCGCCCGCACTCTTGGACATCTTGCCGCTGCGCTCGACGAGGAAGTTGTTGTGCATCCAGATGCGCGCGCCGCTGTTTTCGGCCACGTCGAGGCCGTTTGTGCAGCAATGCGCCTGGTTCTGCGCGATCTCGTTCGGGTGGTGGATCTCGCGGTGGTCGATCCCGCCGGTGTGGATGTCGAAGGGAAAGCCCAAGAGCTTCTCGCCCATGACCGAGCATTCGAGATGCCAGCCGGGCGCGCCCCTGCCCCACGGGCTGTCCCACTCCATCTGCCGCGTTTCGCCCGCGGGGGTCTTGCGCCAGATGGCGAAATCGGCGGCATTGCGCTTGCCCTCGACGGTATCGATCCGGCCTTCACCCTCTTCGGTGACCGCACGCGCAAGCTTGCCATAATCCCCGACCGTCGAGACATCGAAATAGAGCCCGCTGTCGAGCTGGTAGCAATGCTTATCCGCGATGCCTTTGGCGAACTCGATCATCTCGTCGATGTAATCGGTGGCGACCGACCACTTGGCCGGCTGGCGAATGTTGAGCGCCTTCACATCGGCCCAATA
>JABDNC010000009.1 GCA_013001165.1 Erythrobacter sp. | reverse complement strand
CGACAATACGGCCACGGGCCGTAGCGCGAACCTTCACGAGACCGCCACCTGCAGTGCCCTCGACCTCAATCGTGTCGAGCTTCGCCTGCACGTCGTTCATCTGGGTCTGGATAGTCTCGGCTGCCTTTTGCGCAGCTGCGATCATTTCTTCCATCGATTTCATGCCTACTTCCTTATGCTCTGCGGTTCCAGGGAACCTCGCGCCGCTGTGGGGGGAGTTCGGCACCGTCTTCTAACATTTCGGCATCGGGAAAGGCGGCTTCAACCGCTTTTACCATCGGATGCTCGCGCATGGCGGATTTTGCCGCCTCGACCTTGGCCTGTGCCGCCTCTTCGATAGAAGGCACGGCAAGCGCGGGATCGCCGGTTTCCAGCTGCCAGCGCTTGCCCGATATAGCATAGAGCGCGTCCTTCAGGATCGGCTCGATATTCTGGTCGAAGCGCTCGTCGCGCGAATAGACCAGCCGTCCATCCTCAACGGTAATTGGCCGCACTTGGTAGCGCATGAGATTGGCCGCCTGCATCTGGCCGGCATTGTCGACCTTTTCGACCAGCTCTTCCCAATCGAGCGAGGCCACAGGTGCCTCGCCGCCACTTTCGCCGGCAGCCGCCGGAGCGGAGGGCGCGCGCGAAGCGAGCTCTTCCAGCTTCTTTGCCAGCTTGCCTGGATCGGGCATGCCCGATGCATGCAATACGCGCAGCAGTGCCATGCGCGCCGAGACAAGCGGATCTGGCGCCTGCCGGACCTCATCATGTCCCTTGAGCAGGAGTTGCCACAGGCGGTGCACCTGACCGACCTCGAGGCGCTTTGCCCATTCGGTGAGTTGTTCGCGCTCTTCGGCAGTCGTCCCGTCGGCCTCGCCGCCGGCAACTTGCGCAAGTGCGATGCGGTGCGTGAGATCCATGAGCGAACGCATCAGCGCGAGCGGCTCGACGCCAAGCGCGTACTGATCGTCCACGGCAGCGAGCGCGGCCTTGGCATCACCATCGAGGATATGCGCGAACAGGCGCCGCTGCGCCCCGCGGTCGGCGAGGCCGAGCATATCGCGCACTCGCTCTGCCGTGACCTTGCCACCGGTATCCATGTCGGCATGGGCAATGGCCTGGTCGAGGATCGACAACCCATCGCGGACCGAACCTTCGGCTGCATTGGCAACGATGTGGAGCGCTTCGTCTTCGGCCTCTACGCCTTCCTTGCGGCAGATCTCGGCGAAATGCGCTTCAAGCAATTCGACCGGGATGCGGCGAAGGTCGAAGCGCTGCGTGCGACTGAGGACGGTAACCGGAAGCTTGTCGACCTCGGTGGTGGCGAAAAGGAACTTCACATGCGCCGGCGGTTCTTCCAACGTCTTGAGCAACGCGTTGAAGGCGTTGCGCGAGAGCATGTGCACCTCGTCGATGATGTAGATCTTGTAGCGCGCCGAAACGGCCGCATAGCGCACCGCTTCGATGATCTCGCGCACATCGTCGACGCCGGTATGCGAGGCGGCGTCCATCTCGATCACGTCGATATGGCGACCCTCGGCGATGGCCGTGCAGGGTTCGCACACGCCGCAGGGGCTGATCGTCGGACCGCCCTGCCCGTCCGGACCGATGCAGTTCAACGCCTTGGCGATAAGGCGCGCGGTCGAAGTCTTTCCGACCCCGCGAACACCGGTCATCAGGAAGGCATGCGCCAGCCGGTCGCGCGCGATGGCGTTGGCGAGCGTGCGGACCATTGCGTCCTGGCCGATAAGCTCGGCAAAGGTCTGCGGGCGGTACTTGCGCGCAAGCACGCGATAGGGCTGTGCGGCTTCTGTCGGCGCTGCTGCGGGCTCCACCAGACCCGCCTCTGCGGCCGCAGGCTCGGGTTCAGCGGGCTCATCCGCCACAGGTGGGGCAGGTGTCTGCTCGGACGCGACTTCGGATGCATCTCCGAACATCGAATTCTGCCCCGCCGCCTCGAGTTCGGCGGCGCTCGGCGCATCGTCCTGCGCATCGGTCTCCCAGGGAAGGCCGTCGGTATTGTCCGGTGAATCACCCATGCGTGATTAGGTAGGCGCACATGCGCCGAATGTCACATGGTGTGACGTGCGAATTGTGGGTGAAAAAGGAGCCGAGCGACCCGCCGCAATTCACCTGGGCTGCTTCCTTCCGGACCTGACCCGGTGAGCGAACGCAAACGTCCACCCGACTCCCGGCGCGCCATATGGCGGTGGTTTGCCCAGAATTCAACTCCGCATTTCAGGCGGAGCGATTAACGGAAATTATCGGCGTAGGCCTGAAGCTTCAGAGTGTGCGGCGGCGTTGCGTGGACGCGGGCGGCTATGCCGTATTTCTCGGCATAGGCCTTGGCCTCGTCCTTGCTCGGGAAAGTGAGCTGCACCTGCGCCTGAGTATCGCCGCTGCCAGTCCAGCCCATGAGCGGGTCTGCGCGGCGCGCTTCGGACTGTTCGAATTCGAGCACCCACTCGTCGGTGCGGGACTTGCCCGATTGCATCGCGCTCTGCGGTCGCTGGTAAATACGTGCTGCCATAGTGGGCGCCCTTTAATTCAGCCGCCGGATTTTGAAAAGGCGTTCTTGGTCTTCAAACTCGGCTTTTCGGTCCAAGGTTCCTCCGGCCACCGATGCTTCGGGTAGCGTCCCTTCATGTCCTTGCGAACATCGGCCCAGCTACCGCGCCAGAATCGGGGCAGATCGCGTGTCGACTGGATCGGGCGTCCGGCAGGGCTGGTAAGCTTCAGCAGGAGCGGCGTCTTGCCGACCATGGGGTGGCGTTCGAGGCCGAACAGCGCCTGCACGCGCACCTCGACACTCGGCGCATCATCAGCGGTGTAGTCGATCCGGTGGGACGTGCCCGCAGGAGAGGTGAATTCGCGCGGCGCTTCTGCATCGAGGCGCTGGCGGTCGTTCCAGTCGAGGACGCCGAGGAGTGCATCGACCAACCGACCCTTGGGAATGTCCAGATCGCGCCGGCCGGCCAGCAGGGGCGCGAGCCAGATGTCCGCTGTTTCGGCAAGCCGTTCTTCCGAAAAACTGTCGAGCCCAATGAATGCGGCCCGGGCGAGAAATTCAGCCGGCAGGAGTTTTGCCGGGTTTTCCAGAGCCTTGTCCACAAGCATGTCCACAACCGCCTGGGCATCGGGCTCTGCATCGGGTCCGCTGGCAAGGGTGATTGAACCCAAGCGCCGTTCGACCCGCGCTTCGACGCGCCCGTTCTTCCAGCTTAGCACCGACTGCCGCTCGACCCTGTCACCGAGCCATTCCGTGAGCTCACTCTCCTCGAGCGCGATCGCCGCCGTGATGCGCGCGCCTTTCGCCTGACCCTGTGCATCACCAATCACGAGAAACTCCGCGCGTGCGAGCGGCGATGCCGGATCGAGAATGAAGCCGCGACCTCCCGATGCGATCCAGTTCTCTCCCGAGGTATCGCGGCGCTTGGCGATGAAGTCCGGGCGCCCCGCCGCGAGGAGAATGGCGGGCGGTACGTCGTCGCAGCCCTTGTCGCCTACCAGCGCCTCCGCCTGTTTCGCCCATCGCCGTGCCAGCTTCCGGCTCGCCTCCGCGCGGCTGCCCCTGTCGGCGTTCCAGCGCTGCAAACGCGCCTCAAGGTCCTCACCGCGCCCGCCTAGCCCCCGTTCCTGCAATATCAGGGCCAGCCGCGCGGCCGTTCGCCCATCGCCTCTCTCCGTACCGAAGAGAACCATCGCAGCCGATGCCGGATCGAGCGGCAGACTCGCCAGCTGCGTACCGCGCCGAGTAATGCGCCCGTCCTTGTCCAGAGCGCCAAGCGATCTGAGTGTCTCGCGCGCAGCACTGATCGAGGCGGAAGGAGGCGTGTCGAGCCATTGCAGGCTCGCCGGATCGCCGGTCCCCCACTTCGCCAGATCGAGCACGAGCGGCGCGAGGTCGGCGATCTCCATTTCAGCCGGATCGTAGGCGGGACGACCTGCATGACCGCCCTCTTCCCACAAGCGATAGGCAACGCCCGGACCCTGGCGGGCCGCACGCCCGGCCCGCTGCGCGGCAGCAGCCTGGCTGGCACGGTGGGTAACGAGATGGGTGGTTCCTGCAGCCCGGTCGAATTCCGCACGGCGCGAAAGGCCAGCATCGACCACGACCGACACGCCGTCGAGAGTGAGCGAAGTCTCGGCTATTGCTGTGGCGAGCACGATCCGTCGACGCCCCTCGGGGTCCTTCCTGATGGCGGCGCGCTGCTCAGCGGGCTGGACCTGGCCGTGCAGCGGCAGGACGAGCGCCTTCGGCAGACGGGCTTCCACCCGCTCCCGCGTGCGTTCGATCTCTCCGACACCCGGCAGGAAGGCAAGGATGTCCCCTTCCTCCTCGCGCCAGGCGGTTGCGATGGCGGCCGCCATGGCGTCTTCGATGCGTTCCTGCGGCGAAGAGCCGAGCCATCGTATGTCGAGCGGATAGGCCCGCCCTTCGCTTTCGATGACGGGCGTGCCCTCACCCATGAGCGAGGCGAAGCGCGCCCCGTCGATCGTCGCCGACATTACCAGCACGCGCAGGTCTTCGCGCAGCACACCCTGGCTCTCGAGGGCAAGCGCAAGACCAAAATCGGTGTCCAGATGCCGCTCGTGAGCTTCGTCGATCAGGACTGCGGAAACGCCTTCCAATTCAGGGTCGTCGAGGATCATGTTCACGAAGATCGCCTCGGTCACGACAAGGACCCTCGTCTTTGCCGAAAGCTTCGTATCAAGGCGCGTGAGATAACCGATCGTCTCGCCCGGCTTTTCGGCCAGCATCTGCGCCATGCGCTCTGCGGCAGCACGCGCTGCGACGCGGCGGGGCGAAGTCAGGATGACCAAACCATCGCACCATTCCTCGCCGATCAGGGCGGGTGCGACAACCGTCGTCTTGCCTGCACCGGGCGGCGCGACAAGCACTGCCGCGCTCGCTTCGGACATGGCGGCGAGCAGGTCAGGCAAGACATCGTGAATCGGCAGGCTTTCGGTCACGATCGCGCTCTTCGCACACATCCCGCCGCCAAACAGCCCCCCGCCAATCCTCATTTCACAAGCCATTGTGATGGCATGTGTTTCCAGTTGCATTTGGTGAAACCGGACAAAAGCTGCTATTGCGCCGCTTCCTTGCTCTTCCGATCGGGTGGGTGGAGCGGGGTTTTTTGCCGATGCACCGCTAACGGGCGGGCTGGCGAAGGGCCGCGAAGCAAGGGAGAATTACATGAAAAGAATGATGACGGCGCTAGCCGCCTTTACGCTTGTGGCAGGCACTGCCGCATGCGGTAGTGCAGACGATACCGCAGCCGTTGCCGAAACGGCCGGTATAGCGGGCGACTGGAAAGTCGATTTAGACTCGGCGCAATGGGAAAACGACATCGGAGAATATGTTCTGGCCGACGGGACTTATAACTGCATTTCCTGCGATCCGCCCTTTGAAGTGGCAGTCGATGGCGAATGGCACGACGTCGATCTTCCGGCGACCGACAGCATCATGATGGAAGTTGTCGACGACAACACGGTTCGCTCTGCAGGCCGCCTCAATGGCGAGGACACCGGCAGTTCGACCTGGACCGTCAGCGAAGACGGCAACGCGCTTGAAGTCAGCTGGACGAACCTTCGCGGCGAGGAGCAAGTGAGCGGCACGACCAATTACACCCGCAACGAGGCGGGTCCCGATGGTTCGCACGCCGTTTCGGGCAAATGGGCCACCGCGAACGTCAGCAATATCGACGAGGCTGGCCTTCGTTTCAGCTTTGGGCTCGACGGCGACACGATCACCAGCCGAGGCAATAGCGAGAGCTATACTGCGACATTGGGTGGAGAAGCCGTAGCAATCGACGGCAACGATGCCGGTGAAATGGTCAAGGTAGAGAGTACGGGAGACAACAGCTTCCTCGAGACCTACACCCGCGATGGCGAAACCATCTATACGACCGAACTGACTGTCGATGGCGACACGCTCACTGGTGTCGGGACCGACGCCAAGGACGGTAGCATCGTGCGCTGGTCTGCGACCCGTCAGTAGCTCTTTCTAACAGGGGAGGCCCGGCCTGCGGAGAGCCGGTCGGGCCTTTTCGCGTCAGTAACCCCGAGAAACTGCGAAAAGCGCGGCCTGCGTCATCGCCTGGCGCGCCCGGCCATCGGGGAATATCGACAGGGCATCGATCGCGCGCTGCGCGAAATGGCGCGCCCGCGCCTTCGTATCGGCAACAGCCTTGTGGCGGTCGATCAGGCGGATGGCATGTTCCAGATCCTCGTCCGAGGTACGGAAACCAGCAATCGCCGCCTTCCAGAACTCGCGCTCTTCCTCGCTGCCACGTGCATAGGCGAGAATGACGGGCAGGGTCATCTTACCCTCACGGAAGTCGTCGCCACGATCCTTGCCCATCTGGGCCGCGTCGGCATCGTAATCCAGCGCATCGTCGACCAGTTGGAATGCAACGCCGAGGTTGCGGCCGTATTCGTCGAGCGCCTGCTCTTCCTCGTCACTGCATTCGGCGACAACGGCCGCGATGCGGCTCGCTGCAGCGAACAGGGCCGCGGTCTTGGCGCGGATGATGTGGAGGTAGCGTTGCTCGCTGGTGTCGATCTTGCGCTGGGCGGTCAGCTGGTCGACCTCGCCCTCCGCGATGATCGCGCTGGCACCCGACAGGATCTTCAGCACCTTGAGGC
>JABDNC010000276.1 GCA_013001165.1 Erythrobacter sp. | reverse complement strand
GTGCTGGCGGCGCTGGCGCTCTTCATCGTCTGGATCGCGCGCTGGGGCGAAGGCGCCCAGAAGGATTACGACATCTTCTTCAAGGAAAGCGTGTCGGGCCTCGCCAACGGCAGCCAGGTCAGCTTTGCCGGTGTCCCAGTCGGGCAGGTCAGCCAGATTGTCCTGTGGGACAAAGACCCCGAATTCGTTCGCGTGCGCATCAGCGTCAAGGAGGACGTGCCGATCCTCGTCGGCACCACCGCGACCATCCAGGGCAGCTTTACCGGCGTTTCGACCATCCTGCTCGATGGCGCGCGCAGCGGCGCTCCGCCGATTTCCTGCGAAACCACCGCCTGTACCGAAGGCGTGCCCATCATTCCGCCCAAGCTTGGCGGGGTGAACGCGCTGCTATCCAACGCGCCCCTGCTGCTCGAACGGCTGGCCACGCTGACCGAGCGTCTGACTCAGTTGCTTGACGAGGAAAACCAGGGCGAAATCGCCGGTATCCTCGCCAACACCAATCGCATGACCGCCGACCTTGCGCAGACCGCGCCGCAGTTCGAACGGACCATGGCCGAACTGCAGGTGACCCTGCGCGAAGCATCCGAAGCGCTCGACCAGTTCGAGAAGGTGACCGCATCGACCGACCGCCTGCTAAACCAGGAAGGTGCGCAACTGGCCGATCAGCTGCGTACGACGCTGAAGCAGGCCGGCGATGCATCGGAAGAATTGCAGGGCGTACTCGCAGAAGCGCGCCCCGCTACCAAGCAGCTCACCGAAAGCACGCTTCCGGCGGCCGAGGCGACGCTGCGTGACTTGCGCGCGACCAGCAAGGCGCTGCGCGAGGTGACCGAAAAGATCGACGAGAAGGGCGCTGGCGCTCTCCTCGAAGGGCAGCCGCTGCCCGAGTACGAGCCGTGAGAAGGGGCAAAGCTGCGATGACCACGCATTTCAAACTCGCCGTCCTTGCCCCCGCACTGCTGCTGGGCGGGTGCCTGTCTTTCGGCAGCGAGCCGCCCGAGAGCCTGCTGACGCTGACGCCGACTGCTACCGCGCCTGCTGGCACCGGTGGGTCGAGCACGGCAGACACGGCTATCTCGCTGGTTGAATTCCAGGCGCCTGCCGCGCTCAACGTTACCCGCGTGCCGGTGCAGGTCTCCGACACGGAAATCGCCTATCTCAAGGACGCGGTGTGGGTCGAAAGGCCCGCGCGCCTGTTCCGCCGTCTGATCGCCGAAACGATCCGCACCCGTTCCAACCGCGTGGTGGTGGATGGCGACGATCCGGGCGCGCTCGCCACCAACCGCCTGACCGGCACGCTGCGCCAGTTCGGCTATGACGCGCGCAGCGGCAGCGTGGTCGTCGTCTTCGACGCCGTCCGCCCGGGCGAAGGTAGTTCGGTCGAGACGCGTCGCTTCGAGGCCAGTGTTCCGGGGGTTGCCGCCGATGTCGGTAGCGTTGGACCTGCCCTCAACCGGGCGGCAAACGATGTGGCTGGTCAGGTCGCGGAGTGGGTGGGGTAGATCTCCTCTCCGACGACTGACTTGTTTCGCTTTCGGGCGACGTTGCAATCTGGGTCGCTGATTTGAAAAACGTCTTCTGGATTATTTGTGCGTTGGGCCTCGCTCTCCTCGCTTACGATCTCGTGTGGTCGAAGCGCGAGCAGACCGACGAGAGCTTGCTGGCGACAGGCATGCCCCCGCAGATCGCATTGATCGAGGACATCGTCTCCGAGCATGGCTGGACGGTCGATTGCCGTGGGAGCTCCGGCGACATGACGGTGGTCAGGCTGGCACCGGGGTGGTGGCCTTCGAAAAGCTCGCCCGACGAGGTGCGCAAGGCGGCCGAGGGTATCGCAACGACTGTGACGCCCTCTGCCTACATCAAGGACGCTCGCGGCGGCTGCGACTTGCCAGCGGACCATTTCGGGCTGCAGGTGGACGAGAACGACGACGTCATCGTGGTCGGTGTCGGTCCCCGCGACGTGCTCGAGCTGTATCTGGGGGAAGCGCGCGAGTGTGGGGTCTGGGGAGCGCGGCTGGGGCCGGCCACCCCCGAGCAACAGATCTCTATTACCGGCGAGACCTCACCCGATTGGGTCGGGCTTTTCGTCGATCCGAAGCTCGAGAGCAGGGCGGGGCCGCTTTTCTGCATGGGGATCATGACCCACCGCAAGCAGGCGGAACTCCTGAGTCAGGAATAGACCCGCGCTGTCCGGCGCCCTGTCGGCGTCAGGCTGCCTTTGCGAAGCGGATTGCCGCTAGGAAATCGCCCTTGCGCTTCGCGCGGCGCTCTTCGGCTTCCCAATCGCGGCCCCACAGGTCTGCCTGCCAGTCTTCTTCGAGATTGGCCGCATCCCAAAGCGCCTCGCCATCGGTACCGTCCTCCAGTGCCTCGAGCCCGATGCAGAGCGAAGCTGCGAGCGAGGTGGTCTGTTCGAGCGAGGTCAGGGTGAAGGCGTCGAGCGGTTCCAGCCGGCTGCGCAGCTTCCCGAGCGTTTCCTCGGTCTGCGGACGGTGCAGGATGCCGCTGATCCTGTGCAGTTGCACACCCTCGCGCGCTTCCAGTCGGGCCACGATCGGCTCCCAGACTTCCGTCTGGCGGCGGTAGAGCGCTTCTTCCGGATCGGCGCGGTAGCAAAGCGTATCGGTCTCCGCATATCCAAGCAGCTTTTCGACCAAGCTCGCCTTGTCGCGCGACACCACGTCGAGCGCGTAATCGGTCATGTCGCGATAGCGGAACGCGCTCGGATCGATTTGCTCGCCCTGTTCGCGCCATTCGGCTGCGAGCATTTCGGCAAGCTCCTCGCCCGGCACGACCTGTGGCTGTCCGCCCTGCGTCTTGATGGGGCGGCCATCGAGAGAAACCGTCCAGCCAATCTCGGTGCTGGCGGTCGTAACTTCCTTGTAGAAACGCTTCATTGTCCGTTCTTTTGCCAGCTTCGCATCAGAAAACGGGGCACCAGGAAAAATTCCACCGCGCCGATGACGAGCAGCACATATCCGACAGCTTCCGGCAGATCGAGGATCTTGCCGATGATCAGGGCGCCGATGAAAACCATCAGTACGGCTCCGAAACGGGTCGCCTGAAGGATCCAGAACTTGCGCGCTGCGGGATCGGGTTCAGCCACTTATCAATTCCTCCAGTTGTTCCATCGTTTCTGCCACGCCGACAGCGCCGGCGGCGATCAGTTCGCCCGGCTCGTGATAGCCCCAGGCGACGCCGATAGCCCGCACGTTTGCCGCTCGCGCCATGTCCATGTCGAAGCTCGTATCGCCGATCATGACGGCATGGCTCGCTTCGACACCAGCCTCGGCCAAAGCCTGTTCGAGCATGGCCGGATGCGGCTTGCTGGGATGGCGGTCGGCGGTCTGCAGCGTGACGAAGCGGTGCCTGATGCCATGCGTTTCGAGACATGCGTGGAGGCCCCGGTCGCTTTTGCCGGTCGCCACGCCGAGCAGCCATCCGGCCGCATCGAGCCGTTCGATCAGAGCGGCCATGCCTTCGTACAGCGGCTCTTCCAGAATGCCCGTTTCGCGCCTTCCACGATAGCCGGCCTTGTAGGCCTCAAGCGCGATTGCGCGCTGCTCCTCGCTCGCGTCAGGTGCAAGGATGCCGAGCGCCTGCGGCAGGCTGAGCCCGACCATGCGGCGAACCTCGTTGCGATCAGGCGCACGGAGCTTTGCGGCAGCGAAGGCTTCGTCCATCGTGTCGCAAATGGCTGCTTGCCCGTCGACGAGTGTCCCGTCGCAATCGAATACGACGAGGCGGTTCACTTCTTCTTGCCCTTGGGCGCTGGGCGGCCCTTGGGCTTGCCACCGGCACCGCCGCGCGCGCGGCGCGGGCCACGCTGTGCCTTGCGATAGGCCTTGGCGTGCTGGCGGGCTTTCTGTTTCTTCTCCTCGCGCGTGTTTGGCGGAGGATCGTCGCGCATGGGCGTGGCGTCACTGGCGTTCTCGTCGAAGCCGATCTGCTCCAAGCTGGCCGCGAAATGTTCGGGCAGTTCGGCTGTCACGTCGAGCTTGCCGCCATCCGGGCTGTCGATAATCAGGCGGCGTGCATGCAGGTGCATCTTGCGGCTGACCGAACCGGTCAGGAAGGCTTCCTTCCCGCCATACTTGCCGTCGCCCACGATCGGATGCCCCATCGCCGCGCAGTGAACGCGCAGCTGGTGGGTGCGGCCCGTCATTGGCTGGAGTTCGAGCCAGGCGACCTTCTTGCCGGCCGTCTCGACGACGCGGTACTTGGTCTTGGCCGGCTGACCACCCTCGTGGTCGACATGCATCTTCTCGCCGCCCGAGCCGGGCTGCTTGGCAAGCGGTGCCTCGATCACGCCCTGCTTGATATCGGGCACGCCGACCACCAGCGCCCAGTAGATCTTCTTGGCGCTGCG
>JABDNC010000137.1 GCA_013001165.1 Erythrobacter sp. | reverse complement strand
TATCGCCTTACGAGGCCGAAAGACTTCGAGTCGCTGGCACGCGCGTGCGAGGCCGCCGAAGGGCTGTGGTCCGATTAAGTGAGAAAAGTGGTGCCCGGGGACGGATTCGAACCGCCGACACTGCGATTTTCAGTCGCATGCTCTACCAACTGAGCTACCCGGGCTAACCTTCGCTGCGGCCTCTCGTGGGGCGCTCCAGCGGTTGGAGTGCGCGCCTATGGCGAAGCGCAGGGCGCTTGGCAAGGGCCTAATTCAATCGTCTTGTGGCTTGACCACTTCGGCGGCGATTTCTTCGGGAAGGGCGGGGCGGCCGGGTACGGCATATCCATCGCCGAACCATTTGGCGAGATCGCGGTCGCGGCAGCGCGTGGAACAGAACGGCGCGTGTTCCTGGCTACGCGGTTTCTTGCAGATGGGGCAGGGCTTATTCATGCCCCACGATCTGGGCAGAGGCAGCTTCGATGGCAAGGGCCGGATCGGTCTCTATCCGCAGCGGCCTGCCGGTGCGGCGCTCGACTGCGGCCAGCCACTCGGGTTTGAGCTTCGCCTTGAGCGCTGCATGCACCATGAGGAGCGTCACGCCGGCGCCTTCGACCAATTCGGCCCGTCGTAGCGCCATGCGCGCCGCCATGCCGGTGCGCGAGGTAGCGAAGCGGTGGAGGAGAGAGGGGCCTTCCAGCCGTGCGACGATCTGCACGAAGCCGAAGCCGTTCATCGCGGTGCGCTCGTGCGGCCAGCCGTCCAGCGCTTCCTCCAGCGCTTCGTCGACCGCCTTTCGGTCCGCCTTGGCCTCCAGCGTGGGAAAGTCGATCCCGATCGAACCGCCGAGGTCGAATTGGCGGATTGCCTGTGCGAGCGATGCGATCGAAGCCAGTGCCAGCGAGCGCGGGTCGAGGTCACCGTCGATGTCTACCAGCGTCATGGCCGGAGTCACCGCGAACAGCAGCGATCCGCCGTCGAAGGCGATCTCGCCCGAACTGGCGGCATGCCAGACCTCTTCCCACGCACCTGACGGAAAGCGATGCACGCGCTTGCCTGTCGCGAAGACATCCTCGGCAGGTCGGGCGACAGAGGCAGGACGCGCGGCTGGCAGCTTGTATCGCCCGCGTTCGGTCATCGCGGCACGGGTCACGACGAGGTCGATTTGCGCACCCTCACTGGCATCGCGCGGCAGCCTGTCGACGAGCAATTCGCGCCCCTCGGCGGTCCGAGCAGTTCCACGGTTACCCTTCTTGGTGACGAGCTTGGCCTGGAGGTTTTGACCGGAATGCAATTCGCCCGGCCAGCGGCAATTGGCCGCCAGCACTTCGTCACCTTCGATCAGGAGCGCGCGGGTCTCACCGACGCCTTCCTCGACCAACCACTCAGGCAATGTCGAATCCCGCTGCTTTGAGGAGCGCGCGCGTTTCGTAGAGCGGCAGGCCCACCACGCCCGAATGACTTCCCTGAATGCGGGAGATCAGGCCTTCCGCGATCCCCTGTATGGCATATCCGCCGGCCTTTCCGTCCCATTCTCCGCTGGCGATGTAGGCGTCGATCTCTTCGGCAGAGAGGCGCTTGAACATCACGATGGTTTCGCTCAGCCGCTCGCGGATAGACCCGTCGGGCGCGCGCAGGGCAATGGCCGACAGCACGCGATGACGTCGGCCAGAAAGCAGATCGAGGCACCGGCGCGCCGAAGCCTCGTCCTCGGCCTTGGGAAGGATGCGGCGGCCGGCAGCAACCACGGTGTCGCCAGCCAGCACGAAACCGTCATCGCTCGCAGCGGCTTGCGCCTTCTCGCGCGCCATGCGTTTCGCATAGTCGCGCGGAAGTTCGCCCTTGGCGGGCGTTTCGTCGATATCGGCGGGATTGATGGCATCCGGCGTCAGTCCGAGCCGCGCGATCAGTTCGCGGCGACGCGGGCTGGCGGATGCAAGGATGAGCTTGGGCGCGGCCACGAAAGCTCGAACTTCGGCTTACTGCGGGCCTGGGCCGCCGCGACCGGGCATGAAGCGATAGGTGATGCGCGCCTTGGTCAGGTCATAAGGCGTCAGTTCGCACAGCACCTCGTCGCCGACCAACACGCGAATACGGTTCTTGCGCATCTTGCCGGCGGTGTGGCCGAGGACCTCGTGGCCATTCTCGAGCTCGACGCGGAACATGGCGTTGGGCAGCAGTTCCACAACGCGCCCGCGCATTTCGAGAAGTTCTTCTTTGGCCATTCGATTCCTTAAATTCGTGCAGTTGGTCGATTTGTGTCGCGCGCCCATAGCGTCAGGCGGGATAAAAGGGAAGACTTGGGCATTCAGGACCATGCAATGCCGCTGCGACGAAATGTTACACGGCAAGTGCTTGTTAGGGACTGCTTCTTCGTCGACATGCCGGTCGAGGGGGCCATTCGCGATAGAAATCGGAAAGACCTTCCTCAATGATCTCCACTCGGAAAATGCCCCTCATTACTGCTGCCATGCTGCTCGCGACGCAGGGAACGGTGCTGCAAGCACAACAGGCGCCCGAGCCCGATGACGAGGCTCCTGTCGCCGTCGATGGCGAAGCCGGATCGGCTCCGGTCACCGAAGATGGCGATATCGTGGTCTTCGGTACCCGGTTGAAGGGGCAGCTCACGATCGACCAGCCACCGCTGGCCGAGTATGACGAGGCCGATATCGCGGCATTCGGGGCCAGTTCCATCGCCGACGTGATTGCCGCCATCGAGCCGGCGACCGGCAGCAGTTCGCGCGGCAACCGCGGTGGCGGCAGGCCGGTCTTCCTGATCAACGGTATCCGCGTGTCGAGCTGGCGCGAGTTCCGCTCCTATCCGCAGGAAGCCGTCGCCAAGGTCGAGGTGTTCTCCGAGGAAGTCGCGCAGCGGTTCGGCTTTTCGCCCGACCAGCGGGTCGTGAACATTGTCCTCAAGCCCAATTTCCAGGCGCTGACGGCCGAAGTCGAATACGAGCAGCCGGGCATCGGCGGCTATTCCTATAACGAACAGGAACTGACCTGGCTCAGGATCGGGGAGAAGGGCCGCCTCAATTTCGATGTCGAGGTTCAGGACCGCAGCCTGCTGACAGAGGCCGATCGCGGTCTCAGCGTGGGCGGGAACGCCGACGAAGCCGAATTTCGCAGCCTTGTGTCGGATACTTTCAGCCTGCAGGCCGAGGCGAATTATGCCCGCGCCTTCATCGACAGCGGCACCTCGCTCAGCCTGAACGGCACCTTTGCCCGCAATGAGAGCCTCTCGCTCGATGGTCTCGCAACGGACGGGATCTCGGTGCTCGAGCGGCAGACGGATACCGACAGCTATTCGCTGGGCTCGACGATCAACAAGCCGCTCGGCGACTGGAACGCGACTTTTACGACAGATGCGAACCACACGCGCTCGGAGACCGAGATCGATCGCTTCGATGCCTCGGGTTTCGATGCCGCCACGAGCCGCACCTACACTATCGCCAACGACCTGACGCTTACCGGTTATCCGATCCAGCTTCCCGCCGGCGACCTCACAATGACTTTCGACGCCGGCCTCGACTGGCGGCGGATCGAGAGCGAGGATACCCGCGCCGACGATCCGCTCTCGCTCACGCGCAGGCGGTTGAATGGCGGTATGAACATCAACGCCCCCGTCCTCCGTCGCGGCGGCCCGATTGGCGGGCTCAGCGTCAATTTCTCCGGCGGGGTGGAAGACCTCTCCGATTTCGGTTCGCTCGCGAACTGGAGCCTCGGTGCCAACTGGGCTCCGACAGAGACGCTCAACCTCAGCGTTACCCGCATCTGGCGCGAAGTGGCTCCCAGCCTGACCAATCTCGGCAGCCCGCGTATCGAGCAGTTGAACCAGACTGTGTTCGATTACTCGACCGGCGATACGGTTCTCGCCACCGTAGTCAGCGGGGGTAACCCAAACCTTGTTGCAGAGACCCAGTCGGACTGGAATTTCGGTGCCAACTGGGAATTGCCGTTCTGGGAAAATGCCCGCCTGCAGGCGAGTTACGGCATCAACCGTTCGCGCGATGTGACGTCCACGCCCTCCTTCAGCTCGGCCTTCGAGCAGGCCTTCCCCGACCGCGTGACGCGCGACGGGGCGGGCGAATTGCTGGCGATCGACCGGCGTCCGCTCACCCTTTACCAGACGCGCAGCCGGATCCTGTCTTTCGGCCTCAATACGCGTGGGCAGATCGGCAAGACGCCCGAACGTCCTGAGCGTGGCGAGGGACGCGGAGGTCCGCCGCAAGGTGCGGCGAGCGGCCAGCGTCGTGGTGGGCCAGGCGGCGGCTTCGATCCGTCGCGCATGGAAGCGATCCGCAAGGTCTTCTGCGAAACGCCGGAAGGCGAAACACCCGACCTTTCGCAAATCCCAGAGATGTTCCGTTCGCGCCTGCTCGATGAGGCGGGCAATCCCGATCCAGAGAAGATTGCGGCGGCCCGCGAACGTTTCTGCGGTGAAGAGGCCGATCAGCGGTCCGAACGCTTCGCTGCGATACGCACCGCGCTATGCGCAGAACCACCCAAGCTCGACGAACTGCCCGAGCAAATGCTTTCGCGGCTCAAGGGCGAGGATGGCGAGATCGATCCAGAGAAGCTGAAGGCTGCGCGCGAGCGAATGTGTTCGGCTGAAGGAGCACAGGCACAGGGTGAAAGCCGTGGCGGAAGGCGCGGAGGCGGCATGTCGCGCATGTTCGGCGGCAATCCCAATGACACGCGGCCGCGCTATTTCCTGTCGCTCAATCACTCGATCACGCTGGAAAACGAAGTGCTGCTGTCCGAAAGCGGTCCGCTTTTCGACCAGCTCGATGGTTTCGTGCTGGGCGGCGGGGCGATCCCCGAGCATTCCTCGCGCCTTGAAGGCGGCATTTTCTGGCAGGGTTACGGAATGCGCCTATCGGGCCGCTACATCGGCGAGGCCGTCCTGCGCGGTGGCGATGCGCCGGGAGCGAGCGACCTGTTCTACGGCGATCTTGCCACCTTCGACATCCGCCTTTTCGCAGACCTCGGAGAGGTGACGAAATCGGAAGACGGCTGGCTGAAGGGCCTGCGCGTTGCCGTTCGTGTCGACAATGTCTTCGATGCGCGCCGCACGGTGGTGGACGGCAATGGCGACGTGCCCGAGGCGTTCGACCCGTTCCGGATCGATCCGACGGGCCGTTATCTCGGCATCGATGTCAGGAAGGCTTTCTGACCAAGCTCAGTGCAGCGCGCGCTTGGGGAAGAACAGGCTGGCGAGGCCGCGTGCCTTGAAAGGTTCCCAACTGCCTTCGTCCTGCGAAAGGCGGTCCGCGATGGCATAGATCGCCGCCGGATTGACGCCGAGCCCGCAGTGGCTGGCGAGAACCTCGATATTCTCGCAATCCTCGCGGCCGCAGCGCTGGACCGAGCCGCGCCAGTGAACCACGCCGTCGGTCCGCGTGAGGATCGAG
>JABDNC010000241.1 GCA_013001165.1 Erythrobacter sp. | reverse complement strand
TGCTTTAACGGACCACGGTGATTTCGTCACAGGCCCTGTCGTCACCCTGCAGGCCGAGGCGGAGGGCCTGGCTGCGCTGGGCGCTGGTGCCGTGGGTGAAGTTCTCGGAAGAGACGCGCCCGCCGGTTAGCCGGTCATCGCCGATGGCGGCGGCTGCCTGCATGCCTTCCTCGATATCGCCGGGCTCGATTAAATTGCGATTCCGGCCCGCCCAGACACCGGCATAGCAATCAGCCTGCAGTTCCATGCGGACCTGCAGCTGGTTCGCCTGCGTCCTGCTGGCGCGCTGCTGGGCGCTGCGGATCTGCCCCGAAATGCCGGTGATCGTCTGGATGTGATGACCGTATTCATGCGCGAGGACATAATAGCGCGCGAAGTCGCCGCGATTGCCGGCCATGCGTGCCAGCTGGTCGTAGAAGCTCGTGTCGATGTAAATAGTCTGGTCGGCCGGGCAGTAGAACGGACCCGAGGCCGAAGTCGCGCTGCCGCAGCCGTCGGTCGTCACGCGGCCATTGCGGAAGAGGTCGAGCGTGGGTTGCTGGAATCGGTCGCCAAGACCCTGTTCCTGGAAAACCCGAGCCCATGTCTGGTTGAGCGATTGGAGGCCATTGCACGCCTCGAGCGCATATTCGCTCGAATTGCAGATTGCCTGCTCGTTGGTGTTCGCGGGACCGGATTGCTGGCTGGTCTGCTGCACGCCTTCGACCGTCGAGATCGTCTGCATCGGGTCGAGGTCGAAAACGAAATACCCGACTGCGGCGAGGACAATCGTGCCGCAACCGATCCCGCCAGCCTTGCCGACGCCGCCTCCGCCACCGCTCGATCGGACCTTGATATTATCGCTATTGAACGGATTGAGACGCATCGTATTCCCCCATCAGTGGCCGCTTTACAGAACTGCGCATGTGCGCGATGGCCGTTGCAGATTGTAATCCTAACGCTCGGAGAGCCAAATGTTTCTCGAAGGAAAGCGCGCACTTGTCACCGGATCGACCAGCGGCATCGGTCTAGCCATCGCAAGGTCGCTTGCGGGCGAGGGGGCAAAAGTGGTCCTCAACGGCTTCGGCGACGAGGCCGAGATCGCTGCGCTATGCGAGGAACTGGGCGCGAAGCATTCGGGTGCCGACCTCACCGATGCGGCCCAGGTCGAGCAGATGGTCGCCGACGCCGGCGAGGTCGACATCCTCGTCAACAATGCAGGGATGCAGCATGTCTCGCCGGTCGAGGATTTTCCAGTCGAGAAATGGGACAAACTCGTCGCGCTGAACCTCTCGGCAGTGTTTCACTGCACGCGGCTCGTTGTGCCCGGCATGAAAGCGCGGGGCTGGGGCCGGATCATCAATACCGCCAGCGCGCACTCGAAAGTCGCCTCGCCTTTCAAGAGCGCATACAATGCGACCAAGCACGGGGTGGATGGTTTCACCAAGACCATCGCACTCGAACTCGCCGAATTCGGCGTGACCGCGAACTGCATCAGCCCCGGCTATGTCTGGACCCCGCTGATCGAGGGCCAGATCCCCGACACGATGAAAGCCCGAGGCATGACGCGCGAGGAAGTGATCAATGACGTGCTGCTGGTAAAGCAGGCGACCAAGAAGTTCGTCCAGCCCGAAGAAATCGGCGCGCTCGCCGCATTCCTGTGCCGTGACGAGGCGCAAAATGTGAATGGCGCGAACTGGAGCGTCGATGGCGGGTGGACTGCGGAGTAGGGAGGTTTCGGCGGAATTCCGAGAGGCACTAGCTAGTTTCACAAACCGTCGTTACATGGGCCGCCACATTCTCTCCGGCAGGCGATTCTTCACGTGGCACATCTCGACATTCCCCTCGGTCTTACTTTCGACGACGTTCTCCTGCGTCCGGCCGAGAGCGACATCCTTCCCTCGATGGCGAACACCGCCACGCGGCTGACGCGCGAGATCGAGCTCAACATCCCCGTCATTTCCTCCGCCATGGACACGGTGACCGAAGCCGACATGGCGATCGCCATGGCGCAGCTGGGCGGTATCGGTGTGCTCCACCGTAATTTCGACGTCGACGAGCAGGCTGCCGCTGTTCGCGCCGTGAAGCGCTATGAAAGCGGCATGGTGGTAAACCCGATCACCATCCATCCCGATGCGACGCTGGGCGATGCGCAGCAGATCATGACCGCCAACCGCATCAGCGGCATTCCGGTCACCGATCGCAGCGGCAAGCTGGTCGGCATCCTTACCAACCGCGATGTGCGGTTCGCCGAAAACCCGCGCCAACCCATTGGCGAACTCATGACGACCGAGAACCTTGCCACCGTGCCGCTGGGCACAGGTCAGGAAGAGGCACGTCGCCTGCTGCACCAGCGCCGGATTGAAAAACTGCTGGTGGTCGACGATGGCGGTCGCTGCGTTGGTCTCATTACCGTCAAGGATATCGAGAAGGCCGTCGCCTATCCGCACGCCACCAAGGACGAGCAGGGCCGCCTTCGCGTTGCCGCCGCTTCGACAGTCGGCGACAAGGGCTTCGAGCGCACCGAGGCGCTGATCGATGCGGGCGTGGACGTCGTCGTCATCGACACCGCACACGGCCACAACAAGGAAGTCTCCAAGGCGGTCGAGCGCGTGAAGAAGCTCTCGAATTCCGTGCAGGTCATTGCGGGCAATGTCGCAACCGGCGAAGCAACGAAGGCGCTGTGCGGCGCAGGTGCCGACGCAGTGAAAGTTGGCATCGGCCCGGGTTCGATCTGCACGACTCGCGTCGTCGCAGGTGTCGGCGTTCCGCAGCTGACCGCGATCATGGATAGCGTCGAAGCAGCCGAAAAGCAGGGCGTGCCGGTCATCGGCGATGGCGGCCTTCGCACCAGCGGCGATGCTGCTAAGGCGCTTGCTGCGGGTGCTTCGAGCATTATGGTCGGCTCCATGCTCGCAGGTACCGAGGAAGCGCCGGGCGAAACCTTCATCTACCAGGGCCGCAGCTATAAGAGCTATCGCGGCATGGGCAGCGTGGGCGCAATGGCGCGCGGTAGTGCCGATCGCTATTTCCAGGCTGATGTTTCGCAGCAGAAGCTCGTGCCGGAAGGTATCGAAGGCCAGGTGCCTTATAAGGGTCCGGCTGCAGCGGTGGTTCACCAGCTCGTCGGCGGCATCAAGGCGGCCATGGGCTACACCGGCAGCGCCACGATCGAAGACCTGCGCAAGCGCGCGCAGTTCGTTCGTATCACCAATGCAGGTCTCACCGAGAGCCACGTCCACGACGTGTCGATCACCCGCGAGGCGCCGAACTATCCGACGCGCTGACCGGAGCCGGGGCCGATGACACCCGCCGCACGCGTCCAGACGTCGATCGAGCTGCTCGATGCGATCATCGAGGCTGCGAAGTCGAAAGGCGCGCCTGCCGACCGGATCCTCGCCGACTGGTTTCGGAACAACCGCTTCGCAGGCTCGAAGGATCGCCGCGCAATCCGCGAGCTGGTGTTTTCCGCGATCCGCGCGTGCGGGCCGGTACCGCTGAGCGGCCGCGCGGCCATGCTGCGGCTCGCCGAGACCGATGAGAGCATTGCGCCGCTCTTCGATGGTTCGAACTATGGTCCTCAGACGATTGGGGAGGGCGAAGCACCCGCCGAAGGTGGCGTAGCGCCTGTTTGGCTGACGGACCGGCTCGCGAAATCCGATATTGCAGGCCCGGAAGCCGAAGCACTGCTGGGCCGTGCGCCGCTGGACCTGCGCGTGAATACGCTTAAGGCCGAACGCGGAACGCTGGTCCTGCCTGTCGAAGCGGTGATTACCGATGCCCCCAACGGTCTCAGGCTGGAGCCCGGCACGCAGGTCGAGCAGTGGCCCGAGTGGCGCGAAGGCAAGATCGAGGTTCAGGACACGGGTTCGCAGCTCGCCTGCCTTGCCGTCGATGCGCAGCCGGGGGAAACCGTGATCGATCTGTGTGCAGGTGGCGGGGGAAAGACGCTCGCGCTGGCAGCCGCGATGGACAATCTCGGAAAGCTCGTCGCCTCCGATACCGACCGCAACCGCCTGTCGCGCCTTGCTCCGCGTGCAGAGCGTGCCGGTGCCACGAATATCGAAACGCGCCTGCTCGATCCGAAACGCGAGTTCGAAGCCCTTTCCGATCTCGAGGGGCAGGCCGATGCGGTCATGGTCGATGCGCCCTGTTCGGGCACCGGCACCTGGCGCCGCAATCCGGAGGCCCGCTGGCGTCTGGATGAGGGTGAACTTTCAAGATTAACCGCGCTCCAGGCTAAAATTCTCGACCTGGCAGCGCGTCTGGTGAAGCCCGGCGGACGCCTGATCTACGTCACCTGCTCGCTCTTGGACGAAGAAGGTGCGGGCCAGTTCGACGCATTTCTCCAAGGACATCAGGATTTTACCGCGCAGCAAATCGATCTTCCGCTCGGTTCGCTCCGTAGGAACGGTATTCGCCTGACTCCGTACCATGACGGCACGGACGGATTTTTCATCGCCCGTGCAGGTAGATCGTGATAGCTTTTTGCTTATGGCTAAAGATCAGCCTTCCGCGAAGAGATCGCTACCGGAGACGATAATGCGTTTTGCACCTGCCGCCGCTGCCCTTTCACTGGCTCTTGCCATGACCGCTAGCGTAAGTGTCGGACAGGAACGCGATCCGGCACCCCGTGCGGCTATGTTGATCGCAGAAGGCACGACGGCACTTTCAACAGGGGATACGCAGGGCGCGATCGACGCCTTCGAAGCCGCGTTGACGGTCGACCCGGGTTACACGCCGATCTTCCTCCATCTCGCCGATGCCGCTCGTGAAGACGAACTTCAGGGCAAGGCGATCCGCTATTACCGTGAGGCTCTGGCCCGCGATCCCGACAACCTCGCCGCCATCGCCGGCGAAGGAGAAGCGCTTGCCGAAAAGGGAGCGCTCGAAAAGGCTCGCCTGAGCCTTGCCAAGGTCCAGTCGCTATGCGGTGACAGCTGCCCGGAAACGCGCGATCTCGCCAGTGCCATCGCTGCAAGCGCGCGCGCCGAAATCGTGACCGCCGAGGCAAACGTGCCTGATGCAGCCGCCCCGCAGTCGAACTAAGTTCGTTCAGACCAGTTCGCGGAACTCATCGAGGACCGCGCGGTACACCCGTTTCTTGAACGGGACGATCAGCTCGGGCAGCTGCTCGGCATCCACCCATTTCCAGTCGCAGAATTCGGGCGGGTCATGCGCCTCTAGGTCGATGTCCGCGTCCGCTCCGGAAAAGCGAGCGAGGAACCAGATCTGCTCCTGCCCGCGGTATTTCCCGCCCCAAAGCTTGCCCATGAGTTCCTCAGGCAGGTCGTAACGGATTGGCTCGGCAGTCTGGCCGACCAGCGAGACATGTTCGGCCTTCGCGCCCGTTTCCTCCGCGAGCTCGCGGAGCGCGGCTTCCTTGAGGTCTTCGCCCTCATCGACGCCGCCCTGGGGCATTTGCCACCAGTCGCCTTCGCGATTGTCGATCCGGCGCCCGACGAAAACGCGACCCTCGTTGTTTACCAGCATCACGCCGACACAGGGCCGGTATCCGAGTTCATTCACTTATAGCGCTCCACCATCAATTCGACTGCATCGAGGAAGGCGTCGAGATCCTTCTGCCCGCTGGGCATAGCCTTCCTAAGCGTCGTAAAGCCATGAATGATCCCGGGAAATTCCAGATAAACCACCTCGGTGCCTTGCTGGATGAGGTGCGCGGCATATTCGCGCCCGGAATCGCGCAGCGGATCGAGCCCGGCCGTACACACGACGGTAGGCGGAGTGTTCGAGCAGTCGCCGACCATCGGTGTGTGGCGCGGATCGCTCGCGTCGCCGCCATATTGGTCGGTGAACCACGCCATGCTGGCGGCGGTCAGCAGAAAGCCCTCGGCGAAATGCCTGAGGCTGGAATGCTGGCTGACATCGCTGGCCACCGGGTAGATCGGTGCCTGCACGATCACGGGTACATCGGCAGGATCGTTCACCAGCTGGTTCGTCGTGACGATCGTGAGATTTCCGCCCGCACTGTCGCCCGTGATGACCAGTCCGCTGATTTGACGGCCCAGCGCCTCGGGCGAGGAAGCAATCCAGCGCGCGGCAGCCTCGCAATCGTCGGGTGCGGCGGGGAAGGGGTGCTCGGGCGCGAGGCGGTATTCGACCGAGACGACCGGGAGGTCGAGCCGGTAGGCGATTTCGGTGCAGAGCGAGTTGTAGACCTCGACATCGCCGATGACGAAGCCGCCGCCATGGATGAAGACCACGCACGGCCCAGCCTCGCGGCTCTCCTTGGCATCGTAGAAGCGCAGCGGAATGTCGCCTGCGGGACCGGTGCAGGTAAGGTCTTTCACCACGGCGAGATCGCGCGCTGGAGCTTCCGCCAGGGCGCCCAGCGTCTTCATCTGGGTACGGCCTTCCTCGGCGCCGACTTCCTCGACGCCCTGGCCGCCCATCGCTTCCAGCATGTCGAGAAAGGCGCGTACATCGTCGCGCACGAAGTGTTCGGTATCGGCCATGGTCTCTCTCCCATTCGTTGCAAAAAGGGACTAACCGGCTCGCGCCCGCTTTTCCACCAGCGTTTTTGCGGCTAGCAGAGAAACTTCATTGCGAGAGAGAGGGGCGGGTCCTAGGTGGCGCTCCCCGAGAGACAGCGCCGAATTGGCGCACGACAAGGAATTGACCGGATGGCAACAGCCGCCAGCCTGCCGCAAGACGGCCTCCCCGCATCCCCCGAAGCGATCGTTGTGCGATTTGCCGGCGACTCGGGTGACGGCATGCAGCTCACCGGGGGGCAGTTCACGCTCTCCACCGCCTTGGCGGGCAACGATCTTGCGACATTCCCGGATTTCCCTGCGGAGATCCGCGCGCCTCAGGGCACGCTTTTCGGCGTCTCGGCGTTCCAGATCAATTTCGGCAGCCGCGAGATCAACACCGCCGGCGATGCGCCCGACGTGCTCGTGGCGATGAACCCGGCGGCGCTGAAGGTAAACCTCGCTGCTTTGAAGCCCGGCGGGCTGATCATTGCCGACACCGGTGCCTTTACGAAGCGCAACCTCGACAAAGCTCACTACGAAGCCAATCCGCTTGAAGACGGCAGCCTCGCCAAGTTCGACGTGCTGGCCTTCGATATCAGCGAGAAGACCATCGAAGCGGTGAAGCCTTTCGGGCTCGGCAACAAGGATGCGCTGCGATCGAAGAACATGTGGACGCTCGGCCTTGCGCTCTGGATGTTCGACCGTCCGCGCGAACCGATCCACGACTGGCTGAAGCAGAAATTCAAGTCGAAGCCTGATATCGCCGATGCCAATATTGCGGCTCTTGACGCTGGCCACGCTTATGGCGAGACGGCGGAACTCGCCGGTCCGCTCAAGCAAGTGCATGTCGACCCCGTTCCCAGCGCGCCGGGCCTCTACCGCACCGTTACGGGCGCAGAGGCGGTCAGCCTCGGCCTCGTCGCTGGTGCGCAGCTTGCCGAATTACCGATGTTCTTCGGCGGCTATCCGATCACGCCCGCCTCGGCGATCCTCCACCACCTCGCGCGGTTGAAGGAATTCGGCGTCACGACCTTCCAGGCGGAAGACGAAATCGCCGCAATCTGTGCGGCCATCGGTGCGAGCTATGCGGGCCAGCTGGGTGTCACCAGCTCGTCGGGTCCCGGTATCGCGCTCAAGACCGAGGCTATCGGCCTCGGCATCATGACCGAGCTTCCGCTGGTGATCGTGAATTCGCAGCGCGGTGGCCCCTCGACCGGCCTGCCGACCAAGACCGAGCAGAGCGACCTTTACCAGGCGGTCTACGGCCGCAACGGCGACGCACCCATGCCGGTCATCGCGGCGCGCAGCCCTTCGGACGCGTTCGAAGTCGCCATTGAGGCTTGCCGTATCGCGGTCGAATACATGACCCCGGTAATGCTGCTGACCGACGGCTATATCGCCAATGCCGCCGAACCGTGGAAGGTGCCGAACCCGGCGGATTTCGAGCCGTTTCCGGCACAGTTCCTCACCGAACCGCGCGGCGAGCAGCTGCTTCCTTATAAGCGTAACGAGAAGGGAGCACGTCCCTGGATCAAGCCCGGTACGCCCGGCATGATGCACCGCATCGGCGGCATCGAGAAACACGAGGAAACGGGCAATATCGACTACTCGCCCGACAACCACCAGCGCATGACCGATCTGCGCAAGGCAAAGGTCGACGATATCGTAGTGCCCGATCAGGAAGTCTGCCTTGGCGAGACTGCCGGCAAGCTGGCAGTGGTGGGCTGGGGATCGACCTTTGGGCCGATCCACCGCGCAGTCGACAATTGCCGGGCGAAGGGCATGGATGTGAGCCACATCCACGTGCGCCATATCTGGCCGATGCCGGCGAACATGGGCGAGCTCCTTAAAAGCTTCGACCACGTGCTCGTGCCTGAAATGAACACCGGCCAGTTCAAGACGGTCCTTCGTGACCAGTTCCTTGTCGACGCGCAGCCGCTCACAAAGACGAGCGGCCAGCCGTTCCAGATCGCCGAGCTCGAGCGCGAGATTGGCAAGTTCTTCGATGACATTCCCGGTAACGAAGGTGGGCAGGTCCCCGCCAACGACCAGCAGCTTCCCAGCACGGAAGGAGGCGCGAAATGAACGCTCCCGCCAAGATCGAAACCACTCTGAAGGACTGGGAAACCGACCAGGAAGTCCGCTGGTGCCCGGGTTGCGGGGACTATGCGATCCTGAAGGCCGTGCAGCGCACGCTGCCGCAGCTGGGTGCTGACCCGGCGAACACGGTTTTCATCAGCGGCATCGGCTGTTCGAGCCGCTTTCCCTATTACATCGAAAGCTACGGCTTCCACACGATCCACGGCCGCGCACCGGCTTTTGCGACCGGTGCGAAGCTCGCCAATCCGGACCTCGACGTGTGGCTGGTAACGGGTGACGGCGATGGCCTGTCCATCGGTGGCAACCATCTGATGCATGTCCTGCGCCGCAACGTGAACATGCAGATCATGCTGTTCAACAACGAGATTTACGGTCTCACCAAGGGACAGGCCTCGCTGACCAGCCGCGAAGGGACCAAGTCGCCTTCGACGCCGATCGGCAGCTACGATCATCCCGCACGTCCGGCTGCTTTCGCACTGGGCAGTGGTGCTCGCTTCATCGGCCGCGGCTTCGACGTGTCGAAGAACCTGCCCGATGTGCTCAAGGCCGCGCATGCCCACAAGGGCGCCGCCTTCATCGAGATTTTCCAGAACTGCATCGTCTACAACAAGGACGTCTTCAACGATTTCGCCGCCCCCAAGGGTGCCGAGGATCGCCAGCTCTGGCTGGAAGAAGGCAAGCCCATGCTGTTCGCGGGCGACACCAAGGGTATTGCGCTCAATCGCGAGACGCTCAGCCTAGAGGTCGTCGATGTGACCGATGGCGATTGGGAAGCTGCA
>JABDNC010000214.1 GCA_013001165.1 Erythrobacter sp. | reverse complement strand
CCTGTCAGCAGCGCCTCTTCGGCGATCGGCTGCTCGGCGAACTTGGGGTAGATGCAGGAAGAGCCGAGGAAGAGCAGCTTGCCGGCCTTGGCCCTGCGTGCCGTCTCGATCACATTCGCGGCAATGGCGAGATTGTCGTAGAGGAACTCGCCCGGCTGCTGGCTGTTCGCGAGGATCCCGCCGACCTTGGCTGCCGCAAGGATGACGGCGTCGGGCCGTTTGTCGGCGAACCAATCGTGCACCTCGGCCTGTTCGCGCAGATCGAGGCTGCGATCCGCAGTCAGGACCTCGCTGTCTTCATGCGCCAGCCTTCGCACCAGCGCGCTGCCCACCATGCCGCGATGCCCCGCGACATAGATGCGCTTTCCCGCCAGCGGGTAGTCGCTCACGCCGGGCTGTCCTTCAGCGCAGCCATGTCCGCTTCAAGCATTTCGCGCGCCAGTTCGCGAACGGGCGTTTCGGCTTCCCAGCCAAGCTGCGCCTTGGCCTTCGACGCGTCACCGAGCAGGAAATCGACCTCGGTCGGGCGGAAATAGCGCGGATCGATTTCGACGAGGCATTTGCCGGTCTTCTTGCAGAAGGCCTTCTCGTCTTCGCCTTCGCCGCGGAATTCCAGCTCGATCCCGGCGTCCTCGAAGACCCAGCGCGTGAAATCACGCACGCTGACGGCCTGACCGGTCGCCAGCACGTAATCGCCCGGCTGGTCCTGCTGCAGCATCATCCACATGCCGCGCGCATATTCACGGGCATGACCCCAGTCGCGCTGGGCGTCGAGATTCCCCAGGAAGAGCTTGTCCGCGCGGCCCGTGGCGATCGCCGCCACCGCGCGGGTGATCTTGCGCGTCACGAATGTCTCGCCGCGAACCGGGCTCTCGTGGTTGAACATGATCCCGCAGCTTGCGTGCATATTGTAGGCTTCGCGATAGTTCACCGTGATCCAGTGCGCATAGAGCTTGGCCACGGCATAAGGACTGCGCGGATAGAAAGGCGTGGTCTCTGTCTGCGGCGTTTCCTGCACCATGCCGAACATCTCGCTGGTCGAGGCCTGGAAGAAGCGCGTGTGGCCTTCAAGCTTTAGGATGCGGATCGCCTCGAGCAGGCGCAGTGCGCCCAGCGCATCGGCATTAGCGGTATATTCGGGCGTTTCGAAGCTGACCTGCACATGGCTCTGCGCGGCGAGGTTGTAGACCTCGTGCGGCTGTACCTCTTGCATCACGCGGATGAGGTTTGTGGCGTCGGTCACGTCACCGAAATGCAGGTAAAGATGCGGATCGGGATCGTGCGGATCCTCGTAAATATCCTCGATCCGGCCGGTGTTGAAGGACGAGGACCGGCGCTTTAGCCCGTGGACCTCGTAGCCCTTCTCCAGCAGCAGGCGCGCCAGATACGACCCGTCCTGACCGGTCACCCCGGTGATCAATGCCCGCTTGGCGCTCAACCCGTTTCTCCTTTTATGGCGCTGCGGTAATTCGGGAGCTGCCTACTTGGCAAGCGCCTCCTCGGCAGAAAGCCGGGTAGTGGTGTCGATCCAACCACCTCCCACAACCCTGTCGCCGGCGTAGATGACCGCGGCCTGTCCCGGCGCCACGCCATATTCGGGCGTTTCGAAACGGATCGTCGTGCTTGCATCGTCGCCGAGCGGACCGTCGAGCGTGATCGGCACGGGTTTGGCGAGGCTTCGGACCTTGGCGGTCAGCGGCACATCGGGAAGCGGCCCGATGCGGTTCGTCTCTATCAGGTGCGCGGCACTTACCGCGAGCATGCGCTTCGGGCCCACCTTCACCTGCGCCTGTTCGGCATCGATGCCGACCACATAGAGCGGCTCTGGCTGGCCGCCGATATCAAGACCGCGGCGCTGGCCGACGGTATAGTGGATCACGCCTTTGTGTTCGCCCAGCTTTTCGCCGGTCGCGGCATGGACGATCGCGCCTTCGCGCGCGCTTTCGGGGCGCATCTTCTTGACGATCTTGGCGTAATCGCCGTCGGGCACGAAGCAGATATCCTGGCTGTCGGGCTTGGCTGCATTGCGCAGGCCCGCCGCTTCGGCCAGTTCGCGCACTTCCGCCTTGGGCAAACCGCCGAGCGGGAAACGAAGGTAGTCGAGCTGGTCCTCGGTGGTCGCGTAGAGGAAATAGGACTGGTCGCGCGCCGGATCGACCGCGCGGTGCATCTCTGCACCCGCAGGTCCCATCACGCGCCGGACATAATGGCCCGTGGCAAGGCAATCGGCACCAAGCTCGCGCGCCATGGCGAAGAGGTCGGTGAATTTCGGACCCATGTTGCAGCGGATACAGGGCACCGGCGTGCGACCGGCGAGATATTCGTCGGCGAAGGTTTCCACCACGTCTTCGCGAAAGGCGCTTTCATGGTCGGACACATAGTGCGCGATGCCGAGCCGGTCGGCGACGGCGCGCGCGTCGGCGATGTCGTCACCCGCGCAGCAGGCACCCTTGCGGCCCGTCGCCGCGCCGTAATCGTAAAGCTGCAGCGTGATGCCGATCACTTCCGCGCCGCTTTTCGCCGCGAGTGCGGCGACGACCGAGCTGTCGACGCCGCCCGACATGGCGACTACGATCCGGCACTCGCTGGCCGGGCGCGGAAGATCGAACAGGTCTGCGGCACAGGCCGCATCGAGAAGACGGGATTCGGGCATGGCGCGCCCCTTACACGTGTGCGCGCGCATCCTCCAGTATTTCCCGATTTCCCGCCGGATCCGATGTTTCACAGAGTCTTTACCATACCGGCGTATTCCCAGTCTCATGTTCGAGGGGCACATCAACAAAGAGACATTCTCGCAACCGCGCGAGTCGGGGGTTTTGCGCCAGTTTCGCTGGACCGACCTCGTCGCACGCCTGTCGGCGACTCGGGAACTGCGGGAAGAATTGAACAAGGGCGAGGGCGGCGGTTTCGAAGCCTTCGGTGAAGCGCGCCGCGAAAGCGACGAAGAAAGTAACCGGCCTGTTAACCAAACTGATTTATCGCATGGCAAATCAAGTGGGTTAGGCACAGGTCGAGCCGCAACTGGTGCGGTGCATGGCGACCGAGAGAAATAGATGATCGAAAATCAGGACATCCGCCCTGCACAGGTAATCGGCCCGCTTGGCGAGCCGCTGACCCTGGAAGACTTGCCGAAGCCCTCGACCAAGCGTTGGGTGGTTCGCCGCAAGGCCGAGGTCGTGGCAGCCGTGAACGGCGGATTGCTCACGATCGACGAAGTGCTCGAGCGCTACGGCCTCACGCTGGAGGAATTCGCTTCCTGGCAGCGCGCGGTCGACCGGTCGGGCATGCAGGGCCTTCGCGTCACGCGCATTCAGCACTATCGCGACCTCTACGAGCGCCAGTTCAAATACTGAGTCCTCACGCTCTCAAGGCCTTCTCTTGCGGGAACATTTTGCTTGCTTATCCGCTGCTAACCTGTCCCCATGCAACGAGGGGACCGGCATGAACCTGCGCGCATATGGCGCAGGACCTCTCATGGCCGGCTAAAACAGGAGGATTTGCAATGGGTTGGATTATCGCACTTATCGTAGGCGGCATTGCCGGCTGGCTTGCCAGTCTCGTCATGAACCGCGATGCCTCGATGGGCATTTTCTGGAATATCGTGGTTGGCTGCGTCGGCTCGATCATCGGAAACCTGATCGCAAACCAGTTCGGAATCGTCGGAAGCGTGCAGGAATTCTCGCTTACCGGCCTTTTGGTCGCCGTATTCGGCGCAATCGTCCTGCTCGGTATCGCGAACCTCGTCCAGCGTGGACGCGTGCGCTAACACCACAGGGCCTTTTTACATATTTCGAAGGGCGGCACGGGAT
>JABDNC010000207.1 GCA_013001165.1 Erythrobacter sp. | reverse complement strand
GCCCACTGGCTCGACGAACACAGCCGTGACCGGGTCGAATTCCTGACGAAAGGCATCTGGATCCGGATCGCCGCGTTTGCGATCCTCGTCCTGTGCGCCACGGTCCCGCCGCTCGAAGTCCTGCCCTTTGCCAGCTCCGCCCCCATGCTGGCGATCGCGACGATCGGGCTCGCGCTGATCGTGCGCGACGGCCTCGCCATGCTGGCGGCATTGTTGCTCGCAACAGCGGCTGTCGCAGGCGGGACTTACTATTACTACACTTCCGACGATGAAGATAGCAGTTCGAGCGCGTGGATCGCTCCGCTGGACGAAGAGCCAACCTTGACCTGATCCCGTCGCCCGGCGCACAGTTGCGCAAGGGGAGGATAAGCGATGCACAAACTCATCGGAGTCGCGGCTGTAAGCCTGTTTCTGGCAGGTTGTAGCGACGGTATGCCGACTGACGCGACGGAAGCGCAATCCGGCGATGGCACCGACACGATCGAGCTCGCCGAATTTCCCGACCGTCCCTATTGGGGCGACACCCACCTACACACCGATGTCTCTGTCGACGCCTTCGGTTTCGGCGTTCGCCTCGGGCCGGAAGAGGCGCTGAAGTTCGCGCGCGGGGAACAGGTGACGGCGACCACGGGCATGACGGCCAAGCTTGAACGTCCGCTCGATTTCCTCGTCATCGCCGACCATTCCGATGCGATGGGCGCGACGCGGAGGCTTTATGATGCACCGCGGATGATGGTCCGCGATCCCACGCTGCGTCGCTGGTACGACATGATGCACGAAAGCCCCGAGCAATCGACACGCGCGGTGGCAGAGCTGATCACGGCCGCCGCGAATGACGAGATACCCGAAGCCTTCCGCGACCCAGAGCAACAGGAAAAGAACACGCGCGAGCTGTGGGATCGTCATCTCGACATCCTCGACCGCTATAACGAGCCGGGCCGCTTTACCGCCTTTGCTGGCTTCGAATGGACGCTGATGCCGGGTGGCAACAACTTGCACCGCGTGGTCATGTTCCGAGACGGCAGCGCGAGGACCGGCGAGGTCCTTCCCTATCCGGGGATCGATGGCGAAGTGAGCGGCCTGTGGGACTACATGGATGCCTACGAGGAAAATACGGGCGGCAAGGTCTTGGCGATCCCGCACAACTCGAACCTGTCGAACGGGATTATGTTCGAGCTGACGGGTCCGGACGGCGGAGCCATGAGCGCGCAATATGCCCGTCGCCGTGCCGCGCGCGAGCCGGTAGTCGAGGCGACGCAGATCAAGGGCGACAGCGAGACGCATCCTTTCCTCTCGCCGAACGATGAATTCGCAGGCTTCGGTGTCGCCGGATGGGAATTGGGCAATTTGCCGCTGACCGCGAAAGCAACGCCCGACATGTACGCCGGCAGCTATGTCCGTTCGGCACTCCTGCGCGGACTGACGCTCGAACAGCAGCTCGGGGTGAACCCTTACGCTTTCGGCATGATCGGCTCGACCGACAGCCACACTGCGCTCGCTACCGGTGACGAGGACAATTTCTTCGGCAAGCACACGGGCAACGAACCGCGCGAAGGCCGCGCGATGGAGGGCCAGAACCTAGGCACGCGGGTCGGTCGTTTCGGCTGGCACTATCTTGCCGGCGGCTATGCCGCTGCCTGGGCGAGGGGGAACACGCGCGCGGAAATCTTCGACGCCTTCATGCGCCGCGAAGTCTATGCCACGACCGGCCCGCGCATGGTGGTGCGCCTGTTTGCTGGTTTCGATTTCACAGATGGCGACTGGGACGGCGACTGGGTCCGCGCAGGTTATACCCGCGGCGTTCCGATGGGCGGCGAGCTGGAAGACAGCGGCCGCGCGCCGACCTTCCTGATCAGCGCCCTGAAGGATCCCGACGGCGCCAATCTCGACCGCGTGCAGGTGGTGAAAGGCTGGGTCGATGCCAGCGGCGAGGCCCGGGAAAAGGTCTATGACGTTGCGTGGAGCGAGCGGGAAATGGACGGCGCCTCCAATTCGCCCGTCCCGCCGGTCGGCGACACGGTCAACCGGAGCGAGGCGACCTACGAGAACTCGATCGGCGCTGCGGAATTGCGGGTCCTCTGGACCGATCCCGACTACGCAGAGGGACAGCGCGCCTTCTATTATGTGCGCGTCATCGAAATCCCGACGCCGAGCTGGGTGCTGTTCGATGCGAAGCGCTTCGGTCTCGACCTGCCGGCAAACGTGGTCGAGGCGAATGTCATCCAGGAACGCGCCTATTCCTCTCCCGTCTGGCTGCGTCCGCGCAGCTCGCCGGGTGACGGACCGCCAATCATGGACGAGGGATGATAGGGAAGCTGCTGCGCGATCCGCTCGCGCATTTCCTGATCGCCGGCGCTGCGATCTGGGGCATTCTCGCGCTTGCTGGCGACCCAGTCGATCCGGCGGATCGCGCGATCACCTTGAGTCGCGAGCAGCAGGCGGGTCTCGCACTCGGCTTCGAGCGCACGATGGGCCGACCGCCGACCGATGCCGAACTCGATGCCCAGATCGAACGCTGGACGCGCGAGGAAGTGCTCTACCGTGAGGCCTTGCGGCTGGGCCTCGATCGGGGCGATCCGATCGTAAGACGAAGGCTGGCCGCCAAGATGGACGAGCTCGCAGGGGCGGAGGTCGAACTGGCGCAGCCTTCAGAGGGTGAACTGCGCAAGTGGTTGGCAGACAATCCGCGGTCCTTTGAAACCGGCGGCGTTCTGACATTCGAACAGGCCTATTTCTCCAGCGAAGATGAAGCCTTGACGGCTCTACGCGGTGGTAAACCTGTCAGCGAGGCGATCAGCCTGCCCGGCTCTGTCGAAGACATGGAAGAGCGCGAAATGGCGCAGGTGTTCGGGACGCAGTTCGCGGAGGAAGTTGCGCGGCTTGCTGCCGGGCCGCAATGGCAAGGCCCGATACGCTCCGGTTTCGGCTGGCATCTCGTGCGCCTCACCCGGCGTGAGGAAGGTAGCGTCCCACCCTTTGCGGAGATCGGCGATAGGGTGGAGGCGGATTGGCGTAGCCGTACCATTCAGGCGCGGCGTGAAAAGGCCTACGAAGTGTTACGCGACGCCTACCGGATCGAGGTCGAATGATCCGCTGGTTGCTTGCGCTTGTGGTGCTGTCGATGCCGACTGCGGCTGCAGCGGATGAACTGCGACCCGTCTCGATCCAGTTCGAACAGGTCTCTGCCACCGAATGGTCCCTCGGCTGGCGCGAGCCGCGCGCTCCGCGTGCAAATAGCGAACCGGCACGCCCCGTCCTGCCCGGCAACTGCGGGTTCTCGAGCGACCCTGAACTAGTGAACGCGCCCGCGGTGATGACGGCGCGCGCCGAGGTGAGTTGTTCGGGCGAGGTGGCGGGACGGGAGATGGGCTGGAGCTTCCCGGTGCCGGGCGAGGCGATCCTGCGCGTTGCTCCCATGGACCGACCCGTACAGGTCCACCGGCTGATGCCCGAAGCCCCGCTAGCCACCATCGCCAAGCGCCCGTCGAGCGCGCAGGTCTGGCAGAGCTATTTCCTCATCGGGGTAGACCACATCCTCGCGGGATGGGATCATCTCCTCTTCGTCATCGCGCTCGTGCTGCTGGTGCGTGGCGGCTGGGCCGTCGTGAAAGCGGCGACTGCCTTCACTGTCGCGCATTCGATCACGCTGGCAGGCACGACGCTTGGCCTGACCGGATTGCCGCAGCGTCCCGTCGAGGCGCTGATCGCCCTGTCGATTGTATTCCTTGCGGTAGAGATTGCCCGCGGCACGCGCGAGACGCTGACCCGCCGCCTGCCGTGGCTGGTCGCATTCGTCTTCGGCCTGCTCCACGGTTTCGGATTTGCTGGCGCATTGCGCGAGATCGGCTTGCCCGAAGGCGAGGTGCCCGCCGCGCTCATCAGCTTCAACCTAGGGGTCGAGGCCGGTCAGTTGCTGGTGATCGCCGCCGTGCTGATACTCGTCGAAGCGCTACGCCGGGTCAGGCCCGGTCTGGAGGAGCGGTCAATCCGGATCGCTTCCTACACCATCGGGATTATCGGGGCCTACTGGCTGATCGACCGCGTGATCGGCTGAGGATCACCGCCCAGCGCCTGCCACAGAAGGACCCGGGCGCGCTTGGCACGGCCCAGCGAAGCCGCTGCACGTTCGCCGCTCGCATCGGCTGTCCGCCGCGCTTCGAGCACGGTGAGGAAATCCGCAAGGCCGGCCTCCTGACGCGTTTGGGCAAGGCGCGCGGCCCGCTGCAGGCTTTCTGCCTCGGCGTTGGCCGCGGCCAGTTCGCGGTCGGCTGCCGCTACCAAGCCATAGGCAGCTTCGGCATCGCCCAGCGCGGTATAGACAGCGCCGCGATAGGCCTCGAATGCGGCGCGTTTTTCCGCGGCTGCACCGTCGATCTCGGACTCGATCCGGCCGAAGTCGAGCAGAGGCCCCGCAATCGCGGCCGCAATGGAGCCGACGATGCTGTCCTCGTCGATCAGGTCGCCGGGGCTGAAGGCGAGCAGGCCGATCGCTGCCGAGAGGTCGAAGGTCGGAAAACGTCGCCGCGCAGTCGCGGCTAGCTCGGCATCGGCTGCGGCCAGCGTGGCGGATGCGGCGAGGATGTCGGGACGGTTGACCAGCAGGGAAGAAGGTAGCGCAACCGGCGGCGCGGGAAGATCGGTGTCCGCAGCCCCGAGCGCCATAGCGGCACGCACCTGCACGCCGCCCTGCGCAGTCAGCGTGACGAGGCGGCCGGTCAGGCGCGCACGCTCGCTGTCGAGCGCGGCAAGGCGGCTACGCGAAGCATTGGCGGCGCTTTCCGCCCGCACACGGTCGAAGCCCGGGGCAATCCCGGCGCGTTCGCGTACGCCCGCCAGCCGGGCCAGTTCCTCGGCAGCCTCGATATCGTCTTCGATTTCCGCCTGTCGTGCCTCCAGAGTGCGCCAATCGATTACGCTCGCTGCGATTTCGGCGAGCAATGCATTGCGCACCGCGAGCGCCGATGCGTCGGCGGCATCGACACGGGCCAGCGCCGCACGTTCCTGCGCACGAAGACGACCGAAGATATCGAGATCCCAGCGCGCCGTCAGGTTGGCTGCGTAAGCGACCTGCTCCGTGTCGAAAGCGATTCCAGGGGGCAGGGCACCGCCGAACTGCGCCGGATTTGTCCTCGAACCCGTGACCGAGGCGTTCGCACCTATGTTCGGAAGTCGTTCCGCGCCGGCCCGCGCGGCACCGGCGCGCGCCTGATCGATCCGGGCCACGGCCTCGCCGAGGGTCGGAGACCCTGCCAGCGCCTGCGCTGCAAGCGTGTCGTAAGCGGGATCGGAGGTCGGCAGCAGCGCTGCAAGTTCGGCTCCCGTCGCTGCGTCAGGGGCATGGAAGAATTGTTGCGGCAGAACCGGGGTCGGCGTCGCGATCTCTGGCGGAGGTCCGCCCGCGCAGGCCGACAGGGCCAGTGCGCTTGCGGCAAGGGTTAGGGCGCGCATCATTCGCCTGCCTTGGCCGGCATATAGGCATCGACCTGCTGGCCGACGAGGAACAGACCACCGTCACCAACTGCGTCTGCAGGCAGTTCGTAGATCACCTGCAGGACCCGCACGTCGACGCGTTCGGCCGCCGAATTGGTGAGCGAGCGCTTAGGCACGACCAGCGGCTCTGCACGAACGAAGCTGGCCTGAACCTGCTGTGCCGATGCGCCACGCGGGCTGACCGTAGCAGGTTCACCCATGGCGAGGCGCGGGGCCTGTTCCTCGTCGATGTCGATGCGGACATGCATCGGCTGGGTCTGGCCCATCTCGATGAAGGGCTGCGAGCCGCCACCCATGGTGCTGACGTATTCGCCCTTGCGGATATTCACCGCAAGAATCTCGCCCGCAATCGGGGCGCGCACGGTCAGGCGGCCCAGTTCGGTGCGGGCCGAACCTGCACGGGCCTGTGCGGCATCGAGCCGAGCGCGGGCGAGGCCAAGGCGTTCGGCGGCGGCGCTGGCCTCGCCTTCCGCGCGGATCACTTCGCTACGGCTGACAGCGGCGGGATCATCGACACTGCGATAGAGTGCGAGTTGGCTCGCGGCAGTGGCCTGTGCGCTTTGCGCTTCGGCGATGGCGGCGCGCGCTTCGGCAATTGCGGCATTGGCTTCACGCAGCTGCGCGCGCACGGCGCGATCATCGACGGTGAACAGCGTCTGTCCTTCGCTCACCCGGTCGCCGGGCTGGACATAGAGACCGGTGACGAGACCCGACAGGGCCGAACCGATCTGGACCAGTTCGCTCGACGGTTCGACGATGCCCGAACCTGCGACGCGCGCCTCGTCGGCGAGTGCCTCCGGTGTGCGCGGCGGTTCGCGGTCGGGATCGGAAAGCTCGCGATCGGGCTGGCCGGACAGGATATAGAAGGCGGCGAAGATCAGTCCGACCACCGCGATCACCGGCAGGATCTGCCGCGAGAAGCTCAAATTGCGAATATCGAGTGCCATTAGTGATCCTCCGGCATGTCGGTGCCGTCATGGGTGACCTTCCCGTCCTCGAGCACGAGGATACGGTCGGCCATGTCGAAAATGCGGTTGTCGTGAGTGACGATGATGCAGGCACGGTCTTCGGCGACCGCCACTTCGCGCAGCAGGTCCATCACGCGGCGGCCCGAGGCGGCATCGAGCGCGGCGGTCGGCTCGTCGCAGACGACGAGGCGCGGTTCGTGCACCAGCGCACGGGCGATGGCGACGCGCTGCTGCTGGCCGCCCGAAAGCTGGTTGGGCAGCTTGTCGGCCTGGTCGCCGATGTTGAGTTTTTCCAGCATGGCGACGGCCTTCTCTCGGGCCTCGAGCCGGTCGACGCCTTGCGCGATCAGTGGCACCGCAGCGTTGCTGGCGGCGTCGATCGAAGGGATCAAATTGTACTGCTGGAAAATGAAGCCGATGTTGTTGAGGCGGAAATCGACCAGCTCATCATCGGATAAATCGTAGATGTCAGTGCCGAAGACCTTCACCTCGCCCTCGGTCGGCCAGAGGATGCCGCACATGATCGAGATGAGCGTGGTCTTGCCCGAGCCGCTCTCGCCGACGAGGAAGGTGAGCTCGCCAGCCTTCACGTCGAGATCGATGCCGTGCAGCACGGTGATCGTCTGCTGGCCCGCCTGGAAATCGCGCGTGACGGCGCGCGTGCAGATTGCCGCTTCGGGATTGCAGCCGCCGATGGCTGTGGTGTCCATTTTCTTGCCCATCAGCGGAATACCGCCGCAGGTTCGGTCTTGAGGACGCTGCGCAGCGCCAGCCAGCCGGTCAGGGCGAGGATGATCGTCACCGCTGCAGCGCTGATCAGCGGGATCTGCCA
>JABDNC010000162.1 GCA_013001165.1 Erythrobacter sp. | reverse complement strand
TTCGCCAAGGCGTTGGCGTAGGCAGCCTCGACCTCGGCGTAGAGCGCGGGATCGGTGGCCTGGATGGCATCGAGGACGAGATGCCCCAGCTCGTGGACGAAGATCGTCTCGCCATAATAGCGGCTCGACGGCAGGCCGAGCACATCTTCCGCCCCGTCTGCCATGCGCTTGCCGCCGATCGCACGGGCGCGCTGGTTCCAGTATTCGCGATCGGTCTTGGCACCGATGCGCACGTCGTAATGCTTGAGCTCGCACCGGGTCAGCCGCGGATCGTCGAGCGCAGGCTTGGACCAGCTCGCCTTGTCGGGGAGGTCGAGCAACGCCTCGTCCTCTGCGATGATGGCGATGCGATAGTCATTGGCAGCGAGCCATTCGGCGAGGTCGGGACGGTGAGCGAACATATCGCGGGCCATATTACGGGCAGCTATCAGGGCTTCGTCAGGGACTTTGCCCGAAGAAAGGATCGGAATGCCGCGTGAGGACACGTGCTTGGCGTAGAAAGGCTCGGCCTCAAGCGCGGCAGGTGGCGCTCCCGGCATCGTGACGCATGCCGAGAGGGCAAGCGCTGCAATCGAGATCGCAAAGGCGTAGATTTGCCGAGAGTGCTGATGGCAACCCACCCTGGTCAGCTCTCCAGCCCGCCAAAGCGTCCGGCCCGCGCCTCGATCTCCCGGCACAGGCGTTCGAATTCGCCCTTCTCGGGAAAGGTATGAGCTGACAGCTGGATATTCTTCCCCGCCTTCGCCTTCAGCCTGACTGCGGGCAAATGCTGGATGCGGAAACGCGTGATCGCTGCGATATCGTCCCACCGGAGCGACACGTCCGATGCCATGGCGCGGCCGCCCACAGTCAGCTTGCGTTCGTCAAGCCGGACATGCGGCTTTCCACCTCGCAAAAACCCGAGAAGAAGGAAAACGCCGGGCGCCAGCATCCCCAACGTGCCAAGGAAGAAAAGGAGTTTCCAGACCCACGGCTCCAGCGAGAAGCCGAGATCCACCCCGCGGTACCGCACTCCTGAAGTGTCCTCGAAGAACAGGCCATAGGCGAAGAGGATACCGAACGCGAAGAAGAGGACCATCACCAGCAGGCTGGTCCAAAGCGGCACGTGCATGTGGAACACCAGCGTCCCGTCCGGCCTTCGTTCGATTGTCATCCGCTACCCCGCCGCAAGCTTCGTTACCGAAACCGGAGCATAGCCGCGACGGGGTGAGAAGTCAGTAAACGCGCTTCTTAGGTTCGATGTACTTCACATCGTCGGTCAGCGTGTATTCGTGGACCGGACGGTAATCGATCTTCACGCCGCCGCCGTTTCCGCCCCAGCCATCGAACCATGCGATGGTGTGCTTCATCCAGTTCTTGTCGTCACGATCGGGGAAGTCCTCATGCGCATGGGCGCCGCGGCTTTCCTTGCGGTTTTCAGCCGATGCCATGGTGACATTGGCCTGAGCCATGAGGTTGTCGAGCTCGAGCGTTTCGATGAGGTCGCTGTTCCAAATCAACGAGCGGTCATGGACCTTCACATCGGCCATGCGCTTGTTAACGTCCTTGAGGACCTCGACACCTTCGGACAGCAGCTTGCTGTCGCGGAACACGGCAGCGTGCTTCTGCATGCCCTTTTGCATATCGGCGCGCAGCGCCGCGGTCGGCGTGCTGCCATCGGCATGACGGAAGTGGTCGAGACGCGAAAGCGACATGTCCGCGCTGTCCTTGGGAAGCTCGTCATGGCTGACGCCCGGCTTGATGATTTCCTTGAGGCGGTGGCCGGTTGCGCGGCCGAAGACCACCAGGTCGATCAGCGAGTTCGAGCCGAGGCGGTTCGCACCATGGACCGAAACGCAGGCCGCTTCACCGACTGCAAACAGGCCGGGGACGATCTTTTCCGGATCCTTCGGATCGCCCGCCATCACTTCGCCGTGATAGTTACAGGGGATGCCGCCCATGTTGTAGTGCACCGTCGGGGTCACCGGCAGCGGCTGCTTGGTCAGGTCGACACCTGCGAAGATCTTGCCGCTTTCGGTGATGCCCGGCAGGCGTTCGCCCAACACCTTGGGATCGATGTGATCGAGGTGCAGGTAAATGTGGTCGCCATCGGGGCCGACACCGCGGCCTTCGCGCATTTCGAGAGCCATCGAACGCGAGACGACGTCGCGCGATGCGAGGTCCTTGGCCGACGGAGCATAGCGCTCCATGAAGCGCTCGCCCTCGGAGTTGGTGAGGTAGCCGCCCTCGCCGCGCGCACCTTCTGTAATCAGCACGCCCGCGCCGTAAATGCCGGTCGGGTGGAACTGGACGAACTCCATGTCCTGCAGCGGGAGCCCTGCGCGCAGCACCATGCCGCCACCGTCGCCGGTGCAGGTATGCGCGCTGGTCGCGGTGAAGTAGCAACGGCCATAACCGCCGGTCGCAAGTACCACGGCCTGGCTGCGGAAACGGTGGATCGTACCGTCGTCGAGGCACATGGCGATGACGCCGCGGCAAACCTTGCCGTCGGGGCCGTCTTCCATGATCAGGTCGAGCGCGAAATATTCGATGAAGAAGTCCGCGTCGTACTTCAGGCTCTGCTGGTAGAGCGCGTGGAGCATGGCGTGGCCGGTACGGTCGGCTGCGGCGCAGGTGCGCTGCACCGGCGGGCCTTCGCCCATGTTCTGCATGTGGCCACCGAAGGGACGCTGGTAGATCGTGCCATCGTCGTTGCGGCTGAAGGGCACGCCTGCGTGCTCAAGCTCGTACACCGCCTGCGGGGCTTCGCGGACCATGTATTCGATCGCGTCCTGGTCGCCGAGCCAGTCGGATCCCTTCACCGTGTCGTACATGTGCCACGACCAGTGATCGGGCGTGTTGTTGCCGAGGCTGGCGGCGATGCCGCCCTGCGCCGCGACGGTGTGCGAACGGGTCGGGAAAACCTTGGTGATGCAGGCAGTCTTGAGGCCGGCTTCCGCGCTGCCCATGGTGGCGCGCAGTCCCGAGCCACCGGCGCCGACGACGACGGTATCATAGGTGTGGTCGATGATGGGGTAGCTGCGACCGCCAATTTCGAAAGTTTCGGTGCGTGCCATCAGGCGGCTCCTCCAAGGGCGATGCGAGCGATCGACACGAGGCCGAATGCACCGCCGCCAATGGTTGCAAGGTTGAGAAGGGTGAGCGTTGCGAACTTGGTGCCGGCGTCGTGGACATAGTCCTCGATCAGCACCTGCAGGCCGAGGCGCGCGTGCCAGAAGACGCTGACGATAAGCAGCGCGAGCGCCGTTGCGGGCAGCGTCTGCGAGGCCCAGCCGGACATCGTCGCATAGTCATAAGACGGTAGCAGGGCGAGGCTGGTCACGAGGAACAGCATCAGCACCAGATTGCCGATGGCGGTGAAGCGCTGGACAAGCCAATGGTGTGCGCCCTCATGCGCGGAGCCCAACCCGCGCACGCGTTTGATGGGGGTGTCGTGTGCCATGATTGCGGCCCCTTAGCGAAGCAGGACGAGGGCCCAGAAGCCCGCCGTCAGAAGGATTGCGATGATGGGCGACAGGATCGACCAGGTCTTGTTGAGATCGAGCTCGTAACCGGCGCCGATATCCAGCACGAAGTGCCTCAGGCCGCTCATCATGTGGGTGAAGAATGCCCAGCTCAAGCCGACGAGAACGATCATTCCAATGGGCGAACCCATGAATTCGGCGAAGGTTGCATAAGTGCCGGCACCGCCAGCCATCGCACCCAGCCACCACAGCAGGACGCCGAGGCCTACGATGGCCATCCCGTCCCCGGTGACGCGGTGCAGGATCGAGACCAGCATATGCGGTCCCCAGGTGTAGATGCCGAGATGCGGCGACAATGGACGATCGGGCCTGGACGTCATTTTATCCTCATTCGCTTTGACGCGGTTTGCGACCGCTTAGGCGGTGCTGCGAAGAGAGGCAAGGCAGCGCCCCGCCAATCGGGTAAAAAGCGACGAGGACTAACTCCCCCTTAACCATTGTCCGACAT
>JABDNC010000161.1 GCA_013001165.1 Erythrobacter sp. | reverse complement strand
TTGTCGGACAGGCAGGGGAACTGGTGAACTTCAAGCATAGATTTTTGTATGTCCTACCGCTTCGCTACATGAGGACAGTAACGCTACGCCTGCTCTCCCCAAAGGGAAAGGCCCGCCTGCTCCTGCGAGCAAGCGGGCCCCTCCTGATTACCCTTGAGGAGGGTGGAAGAGCTTAGTCTTCCTTCTTCTTCAGCGCTTCGCCCAGGATGTCGCCGAGCGATGCACCCGAGTCCGACGAACCGAACTGTGCAACTGCTTCCTTCTCTTCGGCGATCTGACGCGCCTTGATCGAGAAGGTCGGCTTCTTCGAACGGTCGAAACCGGTGACCATGGCGTCGACCTTGGCACCCGGCTGGAAACGATCCGAGCGCTGCTCGTCACGGTCACGGCCGAGGTCCGAACGCTTGACGAAGCCGGTCGCGCCATCTTCGCCGACCTGAACTTCGAGGCCGCCATCGCGGACTTCGAGGACGGTGACGGTGACAACCTGGTTCTTGCGCAGGTCGCTCTGTGCGCCGGCTTCGGTCGGAGCACCCTTTTCGAGCTGCTTCATGCCGAGGCTGATGCGTTCCTTGTCGGTGTCGACGTCGAGAACGACGGCTTCGACCTGCTCGCCCTTGCGGTGCAGTGCGAGTGCGTCTTCACCCGAGATGCCCCAAGCGATGTCCGACATGTGGACCATGCCGTCGACGTCGCCATCGAGGCCGATGAAGAGGCCGAATTCGGTGGCGTTCTTGACTTCGCCTTCGACCTTGGTGCCCACCGGATGCTTCTCGGCGAACTCTTCCCACGGATTGCGCTGGGCCTGCTTGAGGCCGAGCGAAATGCGGCGCTTCTCGCTGTCGACTTCGAGGACCATGACTTCGACTTCCTGCGAGGTCGAGACGATCTTGCCCGGGTGGACGTTCTTCTTGGTCCAGCTCATTTCCGACACGTGGACCAGGCCTTCGATGCCCGGCTCGATTTCGACGAATGCGCCGTATTCGGTGATGTTGGTGACGGTGCCCGTCATCTTCATGCCGACCGGGTACTTGGCTGCGACACCATCCCACGGATCCGATTCCAGCTGCTTCATGCCGAGGCTGATGCGCTGGGTGTCTTCATTGATGCGGATGATCTGGACGGTCACAGTCTGGCCGATCTCGATCATTTCGCTGGGGTGGTTGACGCGCTTGTAGCTCATGTCGGTGACGTGGAGCAGGCCGTCGATACCGCCGAGGTCGACGAATGCGCCGTAGTCGGTGATGTTCTTGACGACGCCGTCGATCACCTGACCTTCGGCCAGCTTGTCGATCAGTTCGCTGCGCTGTTCTGCACGGGTCTCTTCGAGGACCGCACGGCGCGAGACGACGATGTTACCGCGGCGGCGGTCCATCTTCAGGATCTGGAACGGCTGCGGCATGTCCATCAGCGGGGTGACATCGCGCACGGGGCGGATGTCGACCTGCGAGCCGGGGAGGAAGGCCACTGCGCCGTCAAGGTCGACGGTGAAGCCGCCCTTGACGCGGCCGAAGATGCGGCCGTCGACGCGCTTGCCTTCGCCGAATTCGCTTTCGAGCTTGTCCCATGCAGCTTCGCGGCGTGCGCGGTCACGCGACAGCATCGCTTCGCCGTCTGCGTTTTCGATGCGGTCGACGAATACTTCGACTTCCGAGCCGACTTCGAGGCCGTGCTCGTCTTCGCCGCGCATGAATTCCTTGAGGTCGACGCGGCCTTCGCTCTTCAGGCCGACATCGATGTGGGCCATGCCGTTTTCGATGGAGGTGACGGTGCCCTTTACGACGCGGCCTTCGAAGCCGCCGTCATCGGCGCCGCCGAGCTGCTCGTCGAGCATTGCGGCGAAATCGTCGCGTGTGGGATTGGCTGAGGTTGCCATGTTTGAGTAGTCCTAACTTACGTTTGCTACCGGCCACCGGTTTTACCGGGGTCTTTCTCCGTCTGCCTGTGCACCATTGCACGGGCCGTACGGGGCAAGAGGGCCGTGATCTCCGCGAGGCCGGATGCCACCGCGAAGGTCCATCTAATCCGTAGATTTGGTGAACGGGCGCGCGCCTAGTGCAAACCCCGCCTAAAAGCAAGGGAAATGGTATGTCCGCGCGCCCGTTCAGCCGAGTGGCGTTCGCCTTACCAGGCGTCATATCCGCTGCGCGAAGTGTCTACCGAGCACTTGTCGAACCGCGCCTGCAATTTCGCCTCGGTCGAATTGGGGTCGGACATTGCATCGCGCCACGCGTCCCATGCCGCTCCGAAGGTCGCTGCATCCTTGGTCTTGCCGATCCACCAGAAAGTTTCGAGGTCTCGGTCCTGGATCGGGGTCAGGACCGTTGCTTTGTATCCATGGGCTTTGCCCCATTCGTTGAAGTCCTTCACGATGGCCATGTAGGTGCCCATCGTGCAGCCGTCCTTCAATTTGGAGCCGATGACATCCCAATGTTCGGCTTGTGCCGGAGTGGCCGCAAGCCCGATTAGGGCGGCAAGGATCAGGGTCTTCTTCATTGCTTCTCTCCTCTCTATTGACAGAGAAGCGCAGCCTGCGCTGTCGCATCGTGCGTTTCGCTGTCATGCAGCGACCCGAGCGCGACCAATTGGCGACCAAGCTGGAAACGGAAGTGTTCTGCGCCTTTGCAGCGACATTGGCAAGTCCGACCGGATGGCAGCGCTAAAGCGCCTGCTTCACCGCCTCGATGGCTGCCTCGATCGCCTCTTCCTTGCCCAGTGCGCTGGTGTCGATGACCATGGCATCTGCTGCAGGGACCAGTGGTGCGACTTCGCGGTTGCGGTCGCGTTCGTCGCGGCGGCGCAGGTCGTCCTGTATTTCAAGGAGCGTCACTTTGACGCCTCTCCCGCGCATTTCGAGAAATCGGCGCTGCGCCCGTGCTTGCACGCTGGCCGTGATAAAGAGCTTGGCGTCGGCTTCGGGCGCGATGACTGTCCCGATGTCCCGTCCGTCGAGGACCGCGCCGCCTTCCTGCGTAGCGAAGGCCCGTTGCCGTTCAAAAAGGGCCTGCCGTACGGCGGGATGGACCGAGACCTGGCTTGCCAGCCCGCCGACCTCTTCGGTGCGAAGTTCCGGATTGTCGAGCAGGCTGTCGTCGAAGGCGCAGGCAGCAAGCGCATCGGCGAGCGAGTTGGGTTCGCCGTGATCCCGGGCGCATTGATAGCCGACGGCCCTGTAAAGCAGCCCCGTATCAAGATGTGGCAGCCCGAAATGCTCGGCCAGCGCCTTGGCGATGGTGCCCTTTCCCGAGGCGGTCGGTCCGTCGACGGCGATGATCATGTGCGCCTCCTGCGGCCTTTCAGTGCTTTCGCCAAGCCCCAGATGGCAATCGCTGCCCAGAAACCCTCCAGCACTAGGCTCGGCCAGTTGGTGTGCACCAGCAACGAAACAGTTAGCAATGCGGCGCCGGTGAGGTTGGTGCCGTGGAGGATAAGGGGGTTCGGTTCGTCCTTGTAGGTCAGGTAAGCGTAGGCGCCGATGATGCAGGCCGTACCGACAAAGCCGATCATGCTTGCCCAATCGAGACCGGTCACGAGGCGGCCTCGGCAAGCAGGGTGGTGAAATTCGGGAAGCTGGTTGCGATCGGTTCGGTGCTGTCGACTTCCACGCCGGCTTCGCTGGCGAGGCCGGCGACGGCCATGCTCATCGCGATACGGTGATCTAGATGGGTGGTGACGGGGCCGCCACCGGGCAGGGCCTTGCCGTTGCTACCGCGAATGACAAGGCCGTCGTCGCGTTCTTCAATATCGGCGCCTGCGAGCTTGAGCGCAGACGCCATCGCGGCGAGGCGGTCGCTCTCCTTTACCCGCAATTCCTCGAGGCCAGTCGTGACGGTCGTACCTTCCGCGAGCGCGGCGGCGACGAAGAGTATGGGAAACTCGTCGATCATGCTCGGCGCGATCTTGGGGTCGACCTCGATGCCCTTGAGCTGCGCGTGGCGCACGCGGAGGTCTGCAACCGGTTCACCGCCGACTTCGCGTTCGTCGAGATAGTCGATGCTGGCGCCCATTTGCCCAAGCACGCGGAAGATGCCGTCGCGTGTCGGGTTGAGGCCGACGTTCTCGATCACGAGATCGCTGCCCGGCACGATGCTAGCGGCAACCGCGAAAAATGCTGCGGAGGAGGGATCGCCCGGCACGGTGATGTCACACGGTTGCAAGTCGCAGGGTCCGGTGAGTTTGATGATCCGTTCGCCGTCCTGCTCTTCGACCTCAACATCGACACCGAAACCGCGCAGCATGCGCTCGGTATGGTCGCGCGTGGGCACCGGCTCGATGACCGTGGTGGTGCCCGGCGTATTGAGACCGGCGAGCAATAGGGCGCTTTTGACCTGTGCCGATGCGACAGGCAGGCGATAGCTGATCGGGACAGCGGGCTGCAGCCCTTGTATGACCAGCGGCAGCGTGCCGCCGGGGGAAGGGGTGAAGTTCGCGCCCATTGTAGAGAGCGGCTCGATGACGCGGCCCATGGGGCGCTTGGACAGACTGGCATCGCCCGTGAAGGTCGCAGTGATGCCATGGCTCGCGACCAGGCCCATCAGCAGGCGGGTCGAGGTACCCGAATTACCCATGTCGAGCGCTTGTTGCGGCTGGAGCAGGGTGCCGACACCCACGCCATCGACAACCCAGTTGTCGCCATCTTTCTCGATCTTCGCGCCCATCGCCCGCAGCGCGGTGGCTGTGGCGAGCACGTCCTCGCCTTCGAGCAAGCCGGAAATGCGGCTGCGCCCTACAGCCAAGGCGCCGAACATGAGCGATCTATGGCTGATCGACTTGTCGCCCGGCACACGGATGCGTCCGGTCAGCGGGCCACGGGGAGAAAAACGGTGCGATGTCACGAAAGCGTATCCATATATGGCCTGCGCTTTGACAGCGCCCATGCACTCTGGCAAGGCGCGCGCGCTATCGATTCCTCCCCCTTTACTTTAGGGCGATGGAGTCCATCTTTATTCAAGAATTCCAGCCTCGCCCGTCCGGCGGGGCCAGCATCCAAGGATTACACATGGTCAAACCTGAATGGGGCACCAAGCGCACCTGCCCGAACTGCGGCACCCGCTTCTACGATCTGAACAAGGAAGATCCCGTCACTTGCATCGAATGCGGTGAAGAGTGGACGCCCGAGCCCGTGCTCAAGTCCAAGCAGCCTATTCTCGCCGAGGAAGAGAAGAAGGACAAGAAGGCCGAAGGCGACAGCGATCTGTCCGGCGACGATGATGACGATCTGGATATCGACATCGACGAAGACGATGATTCGCCCGACAATGAAGTCGATCTCGGCGGCGACGACGACCTCGGTGTCGAGACGAAGTCAAAGGGCGACGACGACAACGCCGACGAAAGCTAATTTAGCTGTTGCATTGCGGCGAGGCCCCTTATATTGGGCGCCTCCCGCAAGGGCAGCGCACCATCCCAGGATGCGCTGTATCGAAAATGGCACGGGGCCTTAGCTCAGCTGGGAGAGCGCTACAATGGCATTGTAGAGGTCAGCGGTTCGATCCCGCTAGGCTCCACCATTTTCCCGGATTTGATGGTAGCAGGCCGTGGCGACGGCTGCGGTCTGCTTCCACCACACCCGGGATAAAACTTGGGTTTCCATAGGGGTACGCCCCACGCTGGCCGACGAGTTCTCGTCCGCCGGCGTTTTTCGCGTTTTCGGGCCTTTCGAGGTTCGGCAAGGAGTAGAACACACATGTTCGACAATCTGTCCGACCGGCTCGGTAATGTCTTTGACAAGCTCAAAGGCCGTGGCTCGCTGTCCGAAAACGACGTTCGCGAGGCCATGCGCGAAGTGCGGATCGCGCTGCTCGAAGCCGATGTCGCGCTTCCAGTGGTCCGCCGTTTCATCGATGCGGTCACCGAGCAGGCGATCGGTTCTGAAGTCCTGAAGTCGGTTACGCCCGGTCAGCAGGTCGTCAAGATCGTCAATGACGAGCTGGTCGAGATGCTTGGTGGGACCGGCGAGGATGCCGAACCGCGCGAACTGAACCTAAATGCCAAGCCCCCGGTCGTCATCATGATGGTCGGCCTGCAGGGCTCGGGTAAAACGACGACCACAGCCAAGCTGGGCAAGCTTCTCAAGGAGAAGCACGGCAAGAAGTCGATGATGGCTTCGCTCGACGTCAATCGTCCGGCGGCGCAGGAACAGCTCAAGATCCTCGGCGAGCAGGTCGATGTCGCGACCCTGCCGATCGTGCCGGGCCAGCAGCCGGTCGATATTGCGCGCCGCGCTATGGAAGCCGCCAAGCTGCAGGCTGCCGACGTGCTGCTGCTCGATACCGCTGGCCGCCTGCATGTCGACGAAGCGCTGATGGCCGAGATGAAGGCGATCAACGCCGTCTCCGCGCCGACGGAAGTGCTGCTCGTCGTCGACAGCCTGACCGGCCAGGATGCCGTGAACGTCGCGCAGAGCTTTACCGGGGAAGTGCCGCTGACCGGCGTAGTCCTCACGCGGATGGACGGCGATGCGCGCGGCGGTGCAGCGCTCTCGATGCGCTATGTCACGGGCAAGCCGGTGAAGTTTGCAGGTACGGGCGAAAAGCTCGACGCGATCGAGGCATTCGATCCGAACCGTGTCGCAGGCCGTATCCTCGGCATGGGCGACGTCGTCAGCCTCGTCGAGAAGGCTGCCGCGACGATCAAGGAAGAAGAGGCCGAAGCGCTCGCCAAGAAAATGGCGAAAGGCGAGTTCGACCTCGACGATTTGCGCATGCAGCTCAAGCAGATGCAGAGCATGGGCGGCCTCGGCGCGCTCGCTGGCATGATGCCGGGCATGAAGAAGGCCAAGGCCGCGATGCAGCAGTCGGGTATGGACGACAAGGTCCTCCTCCACATGGATGCGATCATCGGTTCGATGACGCCCAAGGAGCGCAAGCATCCGAAGCTCTTGAACGCAAAGCGCAAGAAGCGGGTTGCGGCAGGCTCCGGCACTCAGGTGCAGGAAGTGAACAAGGTGCTCAAGATGCACCAGGAAATGGCCAAGGCCATGAAGCAGATCAAGAAGATGGGCGGCCTCAAGGGTCTCGGCGCGCTGTTCGGCAAGGGTGGCCTCGGCGCTGCGATGCCCGGACTTGGCGGCCCCGGTGGTCCCGGCCCGATGGGCGGCCTTCCGGGCCTTGGTAGCGGCGGGAGCGGCCCCTCGGTCGATCCGGACACGCTTCCGCCCGATCTGCGTGACATGTTGAACAAGAAATAATCGAAATTACAGAAATTTACATTCGAAAGGTGAAGTAAAATGGCAGTTGCAATTCGTCTGTCGCGCGGTGGCGCGAAGAAGCGTCCTTACTACCGCATCGTCGTCTCGGACTCGCGCAGCCCGCGTGACGGCAAGTACCTGGAGCAGATCGGCACCTACAACCCGATGCTGCCGAAGGATTCGGGCGAGCGCGTGAAGCTCGACGAAGACCGTGCACGTCACTGGCTGTCGGTCGGCGCGACCCCGTCGGACCGCGTCCTGCGCTTCCTCGACGCCGCCGGCATCCTCGAGCGTGCACCGCGCAACAACCCGAAGAAGGGTGAGCCGGGCGAAGCCGCCAAGGAACGCGCTGAAGAGAAGGCTGCAAAGGCCGCTGAAGCTGAAGAAGCTGCCAAGGCTGCTGAAGAAGAAGCCAAGGCCGCTGCCGAAGCTCCGGCTGAAGAAGCAGCTGCTGAAGAAGCTCCGGCCGAAGAAGCTGCAGCTGAAGAAGCACCGGCTGAAGAAGGCGCTGCAGCCGAAGCTGCGGAAACCGCTGAAGAAGCAAAGAGCGAGTAATTGCTTCGATGCAGGACAAGCCCGTCACCCTTGCCGCCGTCACCGGTGCGCACGGCGTGGCGGGCGAAGTCCGTCTGAAGCTGTTCGGCGAGGGTTTCGAAGCCCTGAAGCCGCACAATAGCTTCAACGAGGGTAAGCTTACCCTCACCAAGGTCCGCAGCGACAATAAAGGCGGCGCAATCGCGCGTTTCGCCGAAGTCACGGGCCGCAATGAAGCCGAGGCGCTGCGCGGCACCGTGCTGACCGTCCCTCGCAGCGCGCTTCCGGCGCTGGCTGAGGGCGAATTCTACTATTCCGACCTGCTTGGCCTGCCCGTCATGACCGACTGCGGTGATGAGGTCGGCACTGTCTGTGCGGTCGAGAATTTCGGCGCGACCGAGATCATCGAGATCGAAAAGCCCGACGGCAAGAAGTTCATGGTCCCGCTGACCGAACAGGCCGTGCCTGGCTGGGATGCCGAGAAGCTGACGGTCAACGCCGACTTCGTCGACTAGCGCATCAGCGGAGCCTTCTCCGCCAACCGGTTACGGATCGTCGTCGAGGCTATCCCCGCCTGGCCCATGGCCGCGCTGATCTGGTCGAGGCCGACTACCACGTCACCCGCGGCAAACAGACCCGCCACGCTCGTTTCGTAATGGTCGTCGACCACGATGCAGTCGCCATCGCCCAAATCGGCCCCGCAGCCCTTTGCCAGCCCCGATCGGACCAGCGAACCGAGCGCGGGATAGACGCTGTCGAACATCATCCGACCCTCGGCGGTTTCGAACCCGAATCGATCCCCTTCGATGGCATATTCTCCGCATGGACCGGCGACCCGCTTGATACCGGCACCGTCGAGCGCCTTGCTGCAGGCGTCCGACAGGTCGTGATCACCCTCGGGCGAGACCAGGGTGATGTCATCGGTGAAAGTACGGATGAACTGGGCTTCGGCGGTGCCGTGGTCGCCCGTCCCGATCACCGCGACCTTCTTGTCGGTGACTTCGTACCCGTCGCATACCGGGCAATAACGGATCAGCCCGCGTGACATAGCTTCGTCATGGAGCTGTTCGTCGATGCCCTTGGGCCGGTTGTTGACCACGCCGGTCGCCAGCAACACTGTTCGCGAGCGGTATTCCTCGCCATCGCAAGTGACGGTGAAGCAGTCGTCCGGCTTGGCCAGCTTCGTCACCCGTTTCGGTTCTCGCATCGCGCCGTATTTCGCCGCTTGCTCGCGCATGCGGTCGAGCAGTTCTTCGCCGTTGATGCCGTCGGGAAAGCCTGCATGGTTGCGGCTCTTCGGGATCCAGCTCGCGCGGCTCGTTCCGCAATCGAAAAGGCGGATGTCGAGATGGTACCGCGCGAGATAGATCGCGGCTGTCAGGCCCGCGGGGCCTGCGCCCACTATGATGCAGTCATCAGGTTTCATTGCATAGATACGCGCAAGGGCGGGCAAGGGTGCCAACGTCGTTTGCAGAGTGCTGTATTACGCATATAGAACGCCCCTTGCCCGGACCGTACATTTCGGTCACGCTTCGGGCGAAATTCGAACTGGATTGCAAGGGACCACATGATGATCGACACCGCCGCATTCGTAATCGGGTCCTATGCCGCAATGAGCGCCAGCATGAGCGCTTTCGTGGCCAAGGTGTCGCCGACTATCGGTCCGCGCCTTCGCCACCTCTTTGCTGGTGCCTCGCCGCTCGCGGTGCTGCTTGCGGTACGCCTGGAAGGCGGGCCGAGCACGACGCTCGACAGCATGGACCTGTTCTCGGCTGGCGGGCTCGTGGTGCTTGGCGTCGTGACATCGAGCGTGGTCGGGAAATTTATTCCCACCGCTAACTCGGACAGGAAGAAACTGACCTCGCGTTGAGGTGTGATCTGCAGCGCGGGATAGCCAACCGGTGCCACCCGCGCTAACCGCGTCGGCATGACGACGCTCAAGGTA
>JABDNC010000149.1 GCA_013001165.1 Erythrobacter sp. | reverse complement strand
TGGATGACCGAGCCTGCACCGAGGAACAACAGCGCCTTGAAGAAGGCGTGCGTGAACAGGTGGAACATGGCTGCACCGTATGCGCCAACACCTGCTGCGAAGAACATATAGCCCAGCTGCGAACAGGTAGAATAGGCGATGACGCGCTTGATGTCCCACTGCGTCGTGCCGACCGTCGCGGCAAAGATACAGGTGGCCGCACCGATAAAGGTCACGAGGCCGAGCGCGACGGGTGCCGTCTCGAACATCGGCGACAGGCGAACCACCATGAAAACGCCCGCGGTCACCATGGTCGCAGCGTGGATCAGCGCCGAAACCGGCGTCGGGCCTTCCATTGCGTCCGGCAGCCAGGTGTGCAGGCCGAGCTGTGCCGACTTACCCATCGCACCGATGAACAGCAGGATGCACAAGATATCCATCGTGTGAACACGCATGCCAAGGAACCCGATGGTCGCGCCGCTCATCGAAGGCGCAGCCTCAAGGATCTCAGGAATCGAGACCGTTCCAAACACGAGGAACGTTCCGAAGATACCCAGCATGAAACCAAGGTCGCCCACGCGATTGACCACGAAGGCCTTGATAGCGGCGGCGTTTGCGCTGGGCTTCTTGAACCAGAAACCTATCAGCAGGTAGCTTGCGAGGCCCACCCCTTCCCAACCGAAGAACATCTGCACGAGGTTATCGGCGGTCACCAGCATCAGCATGGCGAAGGTGAAGAGCGAGAGATATGCAAAGAAGCGCGGCTGGTCCGGGTCTTCCTCCATATAGCCCCAGCTATAGAGGTGGACGAGCGCCGATACGGTGTTGATCACCACCAGCATGACCGCAGTTAGCGTATCGACACGCAGCGCCCAGTCGAAGGCGAGATCGCCCGACTGCACCCAGGTTAGGACCGGAACGACGGTCGCTTCAGCGCTACCAGTCACGAAGCCGAGGAAAATCGGCCAGCTCAGCAGCGCACTGACGAACAGCGCGCCGGTCGTGATCGACTTGGCGAAAACGCTAGGTGCGCTCTTGTTGACGAGACCTGCAACGATGCTGGCAAGCAGCGGCAGGAAGACGATGGCGAGGATCTGGGCGTGCACTGGTGCTTATCCCTTCATCTGGTTCGCATCGTCAACCGCGATGGTGCCGCGGCCACGGAAGTAGATCATGAGGATGGCGAGACCGATGGCCGCCTCTGCCGCCGCAACGGTCAGGATGAACATAGCGAAGACCTGGCCGACGAGATCGCCGAGGAAGGCGCTGAAGGCTACCATGTTGATGTTCACCGCGAGCAGGATGAGCTCGATCGCCATCAGGATGATGATGATGTTCTTGCGGTTCAGGAAGATGCCGAGAACGCCGAGCACGAATAGCACCGTGCTCACGACGATATAGTGTTCGATGCCGATCACAGCTCGACCCCCTTGCCTACTTCGGGCTGTTTCATGACGGTTGCCTCGTCCGGATTGCGGCGGACCTGCTTGCCGATGTCCTGCTGACCGCGCTTCGACTTGGAAGGACGGTGGGTGAGGACAATCGCTCCGATCATGGCGACCAGCAGGATGATGCCTGCAATTTCGAACAGGAAGACATATTTCGAATAGAGCATTGCGCCGATTGCGGCGGTGTTGCTCTCGACCAAGGCCGGAGCCTCGCTGGCCATCGGTGTGCCGAGCTCGATTGCACCTACACGGTATGCGCCGATGCCGAGCACCAGTTCGGCCAGCAGGATGAGCGCGATGGCAATGCCCAGCGGGAAGTTCTTCATAAAGCCGGCGCGCATTGCGGCGACGTCGATGTTGAGCATCATCACCACGAACAGGAACAGCACGGCGACTGCCCCGACGTAAACGATGACGAGAAGCATCGCTATGAACTCGGCGCCCACGAGGACCATCAGTCCCGCCGCGTTGAAGAACGCGAGAATGAGCCACAGCACCGAGTGCACGGGATTGCGCGCCGTGATCACCATCACGGCCGATGCAATCATGAGCACCGCGAAGAGATAGAAGGCGAAGGTCTGGATCATAATGCCCCGGATTCGGTTGCGGCGCGGTTAGCGATAGGGTGCGTCGGCTTCAAGGTTCGCGGCGATTGCCCGCTCCCACTTGTCACCATTCGCGAGCAGCTTGGCCTTGTCGTAAAGCAGCTCCTCACGGGTTTCGGTTGCGTATTCGAAGTTCGGACCCTCGACCACCGCATCCACCGGGCATGCTTCCTGGCAAAAACCGCAGTAGATGCACTTCGTCATGTCGATGTCGTAACGCGTGGTCCGGCGGCTGCCGTCCTCGCGCGGTTCGCTCTCGATAGTGATCGCCTGCGCAGGGCAGACGGCCTCGCACAGCTTGCAGGCGATGCAGCGTTCTTCGCCGTTGGGATAACGGCGCAGCGCATGTTCGCCGCGGAAACGCGGGGAAAGCGGGTTCTTCTCGAACGGGTAGTTGATCGTCACTTTGGGCTTGAAGAAGTACTTCAGCGTGAGGGCGTGCGCCTTCACGAACTCCCAGAGGGTGAACGACTTGATGTAATGAGCGACGCTCATGCGGCGGCTCCGTAGTGGCCGGTCGCCATGAGGTAACCGGAAATGAGGACAACGAAGAGAAGGCTGATCGGAAGGAAGACCTTCCAGCCCAAGCGCATCAGCTGGTCGTAGCGATAGCGCGGAACAGTGGCCATGACCCAGCTGAACATGAAGAAGAAGAAGAACGTCTTCAGCAGCAGCCAGATGATACCCGGCACGTAGTACAGGGGCGCCCAGTCGATCGGGGGCAGCCAGCCACCGAAGAACAGGATCGCGTTGAGCATGCACATCAGCAGGATGTTCGCATACTCACCGAGCCAGAAAAGCGCGAAGCTCATCGAGCTGTATTCGGTCTGGTAACCGGCGACGAGCTCGCTTTCCGCCTCGGTAAGGTCGAAGGGGACGCGCTGCGTTTCCGCAAGGCAGGAGATGAAGAACATCACCCACATCGGGAAGAGCAGCAGGTTGAAGACATAGCCGTTGACGATGCCGAGGCCGTGGCCCTTCTGCGCCATTACGATGTCGCTGAGGTTGAAGGTGCCGGCATAGAGCACGACACAGACGAGGATGAAGCCGATGGAGACTTCATAGCTGATCATCTGTGCCGATGCGCGCATCGCCGAGAAGAAGGGATACTTCGAATTCGAAGCCCAGCCCGCCATGATCACGCCGTAAACCGACAGCGAACTGATCGCGAGGATGTAGAGCAGGCCGACATTGATGTCCGCCAGAACGACGCCTGCGTCAAAAGGGATCACAGCCCAGGCAGCCAGTGCGACCGTGAACGTCACGATCGGCGCTAGGATGAAGATACCCTTGTTGGCCGCGCTCGGGATGATGGTTTCCTGCAGGAAGACCTTCAGGCCGTCCGCGAACGACTGCAGCAGGCCGAAAGGCCCCACCACGTTCGGACCACGGCGCAGGTTGATCGCCGCCCAGACCTTGCGATCGACGTAGATGATCATGGCCACGGCCAGCATCAGCGGCAGCGCAATGAGCAGGATGCCCGCCAGCGTAGCGACGGCCCAGGCCCATTCGTAGCTCATGCCGAGGGATTGGAAGAATTCGGTCATTCCGCGGCCTCCGCCAGTTCACCGCCGTGGAGCAGTTCGCTCGAGCAACGCTGCATCACCTCGCTCGCGCGTGCGATCGGATTGGTCAGGTAGAAATCCTTGATAGGATAGGCGCTCATAGTGCCTTCGGCCTTCGCAGCGGCATCGGCCTTGGGCAGCGCGCCGTAATCAACAAGGCCTTCTACGCCGAGCGCCGGAACTTCGGCGATCATCGCGGACTGAAGCTCGGCAAAGCTGTCGAAGCCGACATCGACCTTCAGGGCATCGGCAAGCGCACGAAGGATCGTCCAGTCTTCGCGGGCGTCACCCGGAGCGAAGACGGCCTTTTCGGCGAACTGCACGCGGCCTTCGGTGTTGACGTAGGTCCCGTCCTTCTCGGCGTAGCTTGCGCCCGGCAGGATGATGTCCGCCGCATGCGCACCACGATCGCCATGATGGCCGATGTACACCTTCAGCGCGTCGGCAAAGGGCTCGAAATCCATCTCGTCCGCGCCGAGGCTGAAGACGACCTTGGGCTTGGCAGCGACGATATCCGCCATTCCGCCCTTCTGCGCGAAACCGAGCATCAGCCCGCCCATGCGCGCAGCCGAGAAGTGCAGCACGTTGAAGTCCGCGCCCCACTCGCTCGCGAGGGCCAGCGCCTTGCCATGCGCACCCTTGAGCGCGCCGCCGCCGACGATCACTGCGCCGCGCTCGGCATCCTTGAACGCCGTGGCAACTTCGCCCGGCAAGTCGTTGAGAACAGACAGATCATTGCCAAGGAAGGTGGCGGGGAAAGTCGTTTCCCACTCGGGTCCGACGACGAAGACCTTAGCGCCGCGCTTCACCGCCTTGCGGATGCGCACGTTCACGAGCGGCGCTTCCCAACGGATGTGGCTGCCGACGATCAGGATAGCACCAGCGTGTTCCAGACCTTCGAAGGTCGAGTTGAAGTTCACTGCCGCTAGGTTCGAGACATCATAGTCCATGCCGGTCTGGCGGCCTTCGATCAGGTTCGAACCGCAAGCCTTGAGCAGCGTCTTGGCTGCGAACATGGTTTCGCAATCGACCATGTCACCGGCAATGGCAGCAATCGCCTTGCCCGGCTTTGCCTTGGCAATCGCCTTGAAAGCTTCGTCCCAGCTCGCCGCCTGAAGCTTGCCGCGCTTGCGCATGAAGACCTTGTCGAGACGGCGCTTGGACAGGCCGTCGACCATGTAGCGGCCCTTGTCCGACAGCCATTCCTCATTGACCGCATCGTTGACGCGCGGAAGAGCGCGCATAACTTCGCGACCACGGCTGTCGAGGCGTATGTTCGCTCCGACCGCGTCCGACACGTCGATGCTGAGCGTCTTCTTGAGCTCCCACGGACGCGCTTCGAAGGCATAAGGGCGCGAAGTAAGCGCGCCGACCGGGCAAAGGTCGATCACATTGGCCGACAGTTCGTGCTCCGCCGCCTGCTCAAGGTAGGTCGTGATCTGCATGTCCTCGCCGCGGCCGACCGCGCCGATTTCGTCCACGCCAGCGATTTCCTCGCTGAAGCGCACGCAGCGGGTACAGTGGATGCAGCGGGTCATGACCGTCTTGATCAGCGGGCCCATGTATTTCTCAGTGACCGCGCGCTTGTTTTCTTCATAGCGCGTCGCACCGCGACCGTACGCGACCGACTGGTCCTGCAGGTCGCATTCGCCGCCCTGGTCGCAGATCGGGCAATCCAGCGGGTGGTTGATCAGGAGGAACTCCATCACGCCTTCGCGCGCGGTCTTCACCATCTCGCTGTCAGTGCGGATTTCCTGCCCTTCGGTAGCCGGAAGCGCGCAGCTTGCCTGCGGCTTGGGCGGCCCGGGCTTCACCTCGACGAGGCACATGCGACAGTTGCCGGCAATCGACAGCCGCTCGTGATAACAGAAGCGCGGGATTTCCTTACCCGCGAGCTCGCAGGCCTGGAGGACGGTTGCGCCCTCAGGTACTTCGAGTTCCTGGCCGTCTACTGTGACCTTAGGCATCGTCGTCCTTCGTTTCTTCTTCGGCTACCGCCACGGGCGCGGTCGGGCCGTAATGCATGCGCGCCCACATGCCGTCGGCGATTACGGTGCGCACCATGGATCTTTCGATTTCCGCATCGGCGATCCCTTCGCCAGCGCAGGTCTCGAGAGAGGGAAAAATCGCCTCGATCGCTTGATCTTCCTCGTCCGAGCCTGGACGGCTGCGAAGAAGCGCGTCGCTGTTCGCGACATCGTTGAGCGTGAGGCAATCCGAAAGCTTGGCAGTCGCAACTGCAGCCGGATGGCGGCCCGTCGCGTAATTGCGGTTTTCGAGATATTCCGGAGCATTGGCGGGAAGTACCAACGGATCATCCTGATCCATGAGGTAGACTTCTTCGGCCATCAGGTTCCGCAAGGTACGAAACTGAATGTTCATCCGGATCGACAGCGTGCCGTATTTCGCAGCTCGACCGAGGCAATCGCCTACGTCGAGTTGATCGAACATACCATCCGCATCGACGTCGTCGAGCTTGTAGAAATCGATACTCACGGTGTCGCTGTTCGCCAGCAGTTCACGAGAGAGCTGCTTGTTACGATACACCACGCAGCGGGCCACGGCCTTCTGCATGACGCGCGCGTCGGTCACGTTCGCAGCCTCGCTCTGGCGCTTGAATCGCGAACCGGTCTGCAGATTGTCGTTGCGACCGACCGGATCCGAATTGTCCTGAGCGACAACCGGGGTCGCGATCATCGCTGCCGTCGCGAGAATGATGGAGAGACGCTTCATTCTGCGGCCTCTGCCGGCGACGGCGACGGCGCGTTCAGCAAACGATAGCTGGCAGTCGCCAGCATCGAACGCATCCCGAGCGGCGAGGCTTCAAGTGCCGCTCCACGCGTGCAGGCGGCGGAAACCGGCTGCAGTTCGGCCAGTGCCTCGATCTCGTCGCCAGAGTTGATGTCGGTATCGAACAGGATCGCCACGAGGTGCGGAGCGCCCCGAACCATGCACTGCGCAATTGCGTCGGTGCGCGAAAAGGTCGGGACATCCTGAACCAGCGCAGCCATCGACAGGCGCTGGAGCAGCGGCTCGTCATCCATCTCGATGACCTGCTCGGCAAGACCACCGGCAAACGGGAGGCCGCCGAGCTCGATCTTGCGATAAGAGCGCGGCATCGCATTGAAGCAGTCCGACGACACGCGGGCCTTCGCCAGTTTCTGCATTTGCTCGCGATACTCGTCCGAGCGGAAGTCGAGCGAGAGAACTTCGCGCACTTCTTCGGTACGCTCGTCGGCGATGCAGGCCGTCCACGCTTCGACCGCAGCGCGCTGCTTCGAGACATTGGTCTCGTTCTCGCGCGAACGCGTTTGCGCGCTGGCCGAGGTCACGGCAACCGCCGCTAACACAATCGAGGCTACGAGACGCTTCATTCGGCAGCCTCGGCGAACTTGGCATTGTGCTCTTCGATCCGGCGCTCGAGCTCGGGACGAAAGTGGCGGATAAGGCCCTGGATCGGCCATGCAGCCGCATCGCCCAGTGCACAGATGGTATGGCCTTCGACCTGCTTGGTCACCTGCTGCAGCATGTCGATCTCTTCGACCGCCGCATCGCCAGTGCGCAAGCGTTCCATCATGCGCCACATCCAGCCCGTGCCTTCACGGCATGGCGTGCACTGGCCGCAGCTTTCGTGCTTGTAGAAGTAGCTGAGACGGGAAATCGCGCGGACGATGTCCGTCGACTTGTCCATCACGATGACGCCTGCAGTGCCGAGGCCGGAGCCGAGGTCCTTAAGGCCGTCGAAATCCATCGGCGCGTCCCAGATCTGTTCTGCCGGGACCAGCGGGACCGAAGAACCGCCCGGAATAACGGCGAGGAGATTGTCCTTGCCGCCGATGATTCCGCCGCAATGCTTCTCGATCAATTCGCTGAACGGAATGGAAAGCGCTTCTTCGACCACGCAGGGCTTGTTCACATGGCCGCTGATCTGGAAGAGCTTTGTGCCCTTGTTGTTCTCGCGGCCGAAGCTGGAGAACCACGAAGCTCCGCGGCGCAGGATGGTCGGGACTACCGCGATCGATTCCACATTGTTGACCGTAGTCGGGCAGCCATAGAGCCCGGCGCCGGCCGGGAACGGCGGCTTGAGACGCGGCTGACCCTTCTTGCCTTCGAGGCTTTCGATCATCGCGGTTTCTTCGCCGCAGATGTACGCGCCCGCACCGCGGTGCAGGAAAACGTCGAAGTCATAGCCCGACTTCGATGCGTTCTTGCCGATCAGGCCTGCATCATAGGCCTCGTCGATGGCGGCCTGCAGCGTCTCGGCCTCGCGAATGTATTCACCGCGGATGTAGATGTAGGCCGCCCTCGCCCGCATGGCGTAACCCGAAACCAGCGCACCTTCGATCAGCTTGTGCGGATCGTGGCGGATGATCTCGCGGTCCTTGCATGAACCGGGCTCGGATTCGTCGGCATTGATGACGAGGAAGCTGGGACGGCCGTCCTTGCTCTCCTTCGGCATGAACGACCACTTGAGACCGGTCGGGAAGCCCGCACCACCACGCCCGCGAAGGCCCGAAGCCTTGATCTCTTCGATGATGCTGTCGTGGCCACGCGCGATGAGCGACTTGGTATCGTCCCAGTCGCCGCGCGCTTCTGCTGCCTTCAGGCCCCAGTCCTGAAAGCCGTAAAGGTTGGTAAAAATGCGATCCTTGTCGGCGAGCATCAGAAGCCTCCCCCGAACACAACGATGGCCGAAACGACCAGTATGGCAACGAGCGCAAAGGTTTTCACGATGCCCTTGAGCACCTTCCACGCAATGACCACGCCTACGATGGCCAGGATGATGGTGAGCCAGTCAGCGCTCATTTCCATTCTCCCCGGTAATCGTGGTTCGCATCGACCATTTCCTTGAGGGTGGTCGGACCGCCTTCAGGCTCGCTGGTCTTCTTGCCTTCGATCTGCGTGCCGGTCTTGGGCTGCTTGCCCGCGGCCAGTTCGTCGAGGATTTCGTCGAGGCGCTCAGGGCTAAGGTCTTCGTAATTGTCGTCGTTGATCTGGACCATCGGCGCGGTCGCGCAATTGCCCATGCATTCGACTTCCGTGAGAGTCCAAAGGCCGTCTTCCGACACGTGACCCTTCTTCATGCCGCGCTTCTTGCAGGTTTCGAACAGGCCGTCCGAACCGCGCAGCATGCAGGGCGTCGTGCCGCAGACCTGCACGTGGTACTTACCCACTGGCTTCATGTTGTACATGAAGTAGAAGCTGGCGACTTCGAGCACGCGGATGACCGGCATGTCGAGATAGTCGGCGACATATTCGATCACCGGCAGCGGCAGCCAGCCCTGTGTATCGGTTTCTTCGCCGACCTGGCGCTGGGCAAGGTCGAGCAGCGGCATTACCGCCGAGCGCTGACGCCCCTCGGGATAGCGCGCAATCGCCTTGTCCGCACGCTCGCGGTAGCTCTCGGTAAACTCGAAAGCACCCCAGCGCTCGCGCAGCTCGGGAGTATCGGGTGCGGGGTTACGGTCAGCCATTAGCGATCACACTCCCCGAACACGACGTCGATTGCGCCGAGGATGGCCGTGGCATCGGGCAGCATATGGCCTTTGCACATGAAATCCATTGCTTGAAGGTGGCTGAAGGCCGTCGGGCGGATCTTGCAGCGATAGGGTTTGTTGGAGCCGTCGCTGACGAGGTAGACGCCGAATTCACCCTTGGGGCTTTCGGTGGCGACATAAACCTCGCCTGCGGGCACGTGGAAGCCCTCGGTATAGAGCTTGAAGTGGTGGATCAGCGCTTCCATCGACTGCTTCATTTCAGCGCGCTTGGGCGGCACGACCTTGCGATCCGTGCTCGAAACGGGGCCTGAAGGCATTTGGGCAAGACACTGCTTGATGATCTTGGCGCTTTCGTAGACTTCCTTCACTCGGACTACGAAACGGTCGTAACAGTCCGAGTTGGTGCCGACTGGAATGTCGAACTCCATCCGGTCGTATACGTCGTAGGGCTGCGACTTGCGCAGGTCCCAGGGGATACCGGCGGCGCGGATCATCGGACCGGAAAAGCCCCAGGCCAGCGCGTCATCCTTGCTGACAACGGCGATATCGACGTTGCGCTGCTTGAAGATACGGTTGTCGAGCACGAGGCTCATCGCATCTCCGAACAATTCGGGCAGGCGCGTGTCGATCCATTCGCCGATGTCGACGAGCAGCTTCTCGGGCACGTCCTGGTGAACACCGCCCGGGCGCAGCCATGCGTGGTGCATGCGTGCGCCACTCATGCGCTCGAAGAAGTTCATGCAATCTTCGCGCAGCTCGAACACCCACAGGTTCGGGGTCATCGCGCCGACGTCCATGACGTGCGCGCCGATGTTGAGCATGTGATTACAGATACGCGTCAGCTCGGCGAACAGCACGCGGAGGTACTGGCCACGCTCGGGCACTTCGACATTAAGCAGCTTCTCGATCGCGAGAACGTAGCTGTATTCCTGCGCCAGCGGCGAACAGTAATCGAGGCGGTCGAAATACGGCAGAGCCTGCAGGTAGGTCTTGTGCTCGATCAGCTTTTCGGTGCCGCGGTGCAGCAGGCCGACATGTGGATCGATCCGTTCGATGATCTCGCCGTCAAGCTCCATAACCATGCGCAGCACGCCATGTGCAGCCGGGTGCTGGGGCCCGAAGTTGATCGTGTAGTTGGTGATCGTCTCATCGCCGGTAGTCGGCGATTCTTCGATTTGAAGACCCGTACTCATGCGCAGATCCAATTGCCGGAATAGTTTTGCGAATTGCCGTCCGCCTGACTGACGACGGCGTTGGCGGCGCGGCTCTGAGCCCCGCCCGCTGCGGGAGCGACCTGCACGGTGAAGCCTTCACCTGTGAAAGTCGTGCCCGACTTGATCGATGCGAGACCACCCGGCCCGGCATCGGCAGTCACCAGACTGCCGCCGAGACGAACGACGGCTTTGCCGGGGATAGTAGGCTCTTTCATGCCCGCAGCCATGATCAGCTCGGTACCGTCGGCCATGAAAGTACAGCTACCTTCACGCGGCCCGAGGTTTACACCACCGATATCGCCAAGCTTCTGGAGCTGGGTCAGGTCGGCGTTCTGGGGCGGCACAGCGACAGCGACACTAGGCGCGTTGGGATCGGGCTGTGCGGGATCGAGCGCGCCCGGAGCTGCCTGACCACCCTGCCCGCCGATGCGACTGGCGAAATCGTCAGCGCTTTCTTGCTGCGCAGGCTCACCCGAACACGCGGCAAGCGCGATCAGCGAGAAGGAAAGGACGGCGGCGCGGATCATTCGTCACCCTTTTCGGGTTCGGTCGCCTTGGCCGTATCCGTGGTCTTGCCCTTCCGCTTGGCGCGGTTGGGCTGATCTTCGGTCGGCTCGGGAGCGGGAGCATCGACATCCGCGTCCTTTTCGGCCGGAGCCGCCTTGCTCACCTTCTCGGCTGCATGCTTGTCGGTCTTGGCACCAGCGCCGGTGTCGGAGGGCTTTTCAGTGACCTTGGGATCGTCGATCGGCGGCATATCCGCCTTCTCGTCACCCGGGAGCACGTAATCGGCGCCCTCCCAAGGGCTCATGAAGTCGAACTGGCGCAGGTCCTGTGCGAGCTCGACCGGCTCGTAAACAACGCGCTTCTGGTCTTCCGAATAGCGCAGCTCGACATAGCCGGTCAGCGGGAAGTCCTTGCGGAAGGGATGTCCTTCGAAACCGTAGTCGGTGAGGATGCGGCGGAGGTCGGGATTACCGTCGAACAGCACGCCGTACATGTCGAACACTTCGCGCTCGAGCCAGCCCGCATTGGGCCACAGCGTGGTGACGGTAGGCACCGGCGTATCTTCCGACGCAGTGCACTTCACCATGATACGGCTGTTCTTGGTCACCGAGAGCAGCATGTAGACTACCTCGAAACGCTCTGCCCGCGAGGGGTAATCGACGCCGGCGATTTCCATCAGCTGCTGATAGTCGAAATCGTCACGCAGGATGCGCAGCGCATCCTCGATGCTGGCGCGGTGCACAGTGAACAGCAGTTCGCCATGCTCTTCGTGAGCCTCGACGAGGTGATCGCCGAGGGCAGACGAAACGCTACCCTTGAGACCGTCGATCAGCGTGAAGCGGGGTGCGGAATGGAGCACACTCATCAGACGAGTTCACCCTTCTTCGTGATATTGCCAACAACCAGCTCGTCAACCTCGAGCCGCTTGATCCGAGCCGAACCGACCGACACACGCCCGAGCACGAGGCGACCGATCGCAATCGCACCAACCGCCAGTGCACCGGTAGCCATCGCTCCGAGAGCAAAGGCCCCCAGCTTGCGGGCAGGAGCGGAAACGAGTTCGCTCATCGCTCGATCGTTCCCGAACGACGGATTTTACGCTGAAGCTGCATGACGCCATAGAGCAGTGCTTCTGCTGTCGGCGGGCAACCCGGAACGTAGATATCGACCGGCACAATGCGGTCGCAACCGCGAACGACGCTGTAGCTGTAATGGTAATAGCCGCCGCCATTAGCACAGCTGCCCATCGAGATGACGTACTTGGGCTCCGACATCTGATCGTAGACCTTGCGCAATGCCGGGGCCATTTTGTTGCACAGCGTGCCGGCAACAATCATTACGTCCGACTGTCGCGGTGACGCGCGCGGGGCGACGCCGAAGCGCTCCATATCGTAACGCGGCATGTTCACGTGGATCATCTCGACCGCGCAGCAAGCGAGGCCGAAGGTCATCCACCAAAGCGAGCCGGTACGCGCCCAATGGAACAGGTCCTCGGTCGAAGTGACGAGGAAACCCTTGTCGTTCACTTCCGTCTGGAGCGCGTTGAAATAGTCCTGGTCGGGCTGGCGCACGTCGCCGGCCTGCGCCGTCGGTTGGATCAGCGCATCACGGCCATGGGGGGAGGAAGTCATCTGCTGGCTCATATCAATCCCACTCCAGCGCGCCCATTTTCCATTCGTAGGCAAGGCCGATGGCCAGGATGCCGAGGAAGATCACCATTGAGATCCATCCGGTCCATCCGGTCACATCGAGACTGACCGCCCACGGGAAGAGGAAGGAGGCTTCGAGGTCGAAAAGGAGAAACGAAATCGCGACGAGGTAGAAACGCACGTCGAACTGGCTGCGGGAATCGTCGAATGCAGGGAAGCCGCATTCGTACTCGCTGAGCTTCTCTGCATCGGGCGCGTGCGCACCGGTCAGTCGCGATACGCCCATCGGCAGGAACACGAAGAGTGCCGAAAGACCTGCAGCGATGAACAGGAAGATCAGGATCGGAAGATATTGTTCGAGGTCGACCACGTATGATTCCGTCTGGGTAAGGTTCGCGGCCCGCCTCTAGGCCCGTAGCGTGTGAGGTGCAAGGGCAAGGGCACGCCGATTTCCCGCGAATTTTTCAATACGGGTTGAACTTGCTTTAACACCTTGCCAGCAAGAGCCTGCGGAAATCGTTCCAGGGGGATTATCAATACCATGCTGAAGAATGCCATCATGGGCTTCGTTGGTGCTGCTGCCATTCTTGCCGCAGCACCAGCAGCTGCAAAGAACATTACTGCCGACCTCGACCAGATCGCCGATGTCCTGCAGGACGAGGGATACAAGGCGAAGATCGACGAAGGCGATGGCCAGCGCTGGATCGAAAGCGCGATGTCGGGATACAACTACATCATCCTGCCCTTCGGCTGCGACGATGCGGGCAAGAACTGCAAGTCGATCCAGTTTTACGTTGCCTTCGTCCCGACGAACAAGCCGACGTTGGAAGAGATGAATACCTACGCCGCCGAAAACCGTTTCGGCCGCGTTTACCTCGACGATGAGGGCGATCCGATTATCGAGATGGATCTCGACCTCGAAGCCGGCGGAATGTCGCGCGCGCTGTTCCTCGACAATCTCGCGTACTGGGACACGATCATGGTCGCGTTCGGCGACTTCGCCTTCAGCAAGGACCCCGAGTAATTCTTCCTAATCGGTGAGGGGGAGCCGCCTGATCTGCGTAGCAACAGGCTCCTTCCCCTCGCTTAGAACTCCGGCGACATATTTGTCCCACTGACCATTGCCGACATAGTAGAGCGCGCTTTCACCGAGATAGCCACCGAGTGGCTCGGTCCATTCGCCATGCGCCATCTCAAGGATGCGATGGCCGACTACCCTCGT
>JABDNC010000141.1 GCA_013001165.1 Erythrobacter sp. | reverse complement strand
CAACGATGTGCATGTCGCGCTCGGCACGCTTCTGGAGCGCGAGAACGTGCTGCGCCGGGATGGCGTCATGGAAGCGGAAGCGGACAGCGAGCGGTTCCATTATCACCGGGACGCAGTCCGGGCGATGGAAGGGACAATCCGTCAGGAGATGCGCGCAGACGGCCTGACCGCGCAGCAGATCGAGGACCGGGACTGGGAGGTTGTCTCACGGGCGGAGCGCCGGATCGAGACCGAGCAGCGCGCGTATCTCGCAGCACACCCGGACCTGCTCGCACGCCCTGGCGATGTGATTGACCGGTCTGAGCCCTACAGGGAGACCATCACCGATGTGGCCCGCGCCAGCGAGATCACCCGCGAGGTCGACCGCATCATGGAGGGACGCGACCTCCGCACGCCCGTTGCAGATGCTGTCACGGATGACTTACGAGCGCGCTATCCGGACATGCCGTCCCACCTCGCCCGTGGGCTCGGCGCGACCTACGCGGCCGTCGTCGAGATACGCGACACGGAGGTTATCAATCAGGTCCGCCGCGAAATCGAGATGCGCGACGGGCTCAGATCTGGCACGCGCGACGAATTCCTCGCAACCGGCGATGAAACGACGGCGCAGTTTGACCGTACCGACCGCCTGGCAGGCGAGATTGCGCGTGTCCTGGACCATGAGCGGGCCGGGGAATTGTCCGCGCCCTTCGAGACCGAGGCGGAGCGGACGCTTTCCGCGGTGAGATCGCGCGGGTGATGGATGACCGCCAATTGGGCCGGCTCACATCCGGCGATGCCGATGCGCTGGAAAAGGTTCTCGAGGACCGCCTCGACCGGCTCTATGTGGCCAAGGTCTACCTTCAATCCGATGCCGCCACGGCCAATACCGAGGCCCTGCGCCAGGTGGTCGATGATCTCGCCGACGCCGAGTATGAAAAACACCGCGCCACAGACGTGGATGGCGAGACTGAGCGGGGACAGGTCCATTGAGCGCCGCGATGGGCAAAGCGCGGATCGCAACAGGGGTCTTGCTGGTAACGCTGGTGACCGGGGCCATGGGCTATACCATCGCCTCGGCGGTGCTGACCTACCAGGATATCGGCTTCGGGGCCGAGATCGACTTTGCCTATATCGCGCAGAACTATGCGGCGATCCTCGACCGTCGTCCGGAAGATGCCCAGCTTATTCACCTGATCATCGGCAGCTTTGCCGCCGCTGGCCTGATGCTGAGCCTCGCTCTTTCGGGATCGGCCCTCACACGCTTTGGCCAGACCCATTGGCAGAGCGCGCGCGAGATGAAGGCCAACGGGTTTTTTGGCGCACCCGGCACCGGATTCATTCTCGGCAAGCTCGGTACTCCAAAATCCAGCGCGAAGTACATCTGCTCGAAAGTCTTCCCGCACGCGCTGATCGTGGCCCCCACGGGCCGCGGCAAGACCACGGGCTTTGTCATTCCGAACCTGCTGACCTGGCAGGGCTCCGCCGTGACGCTCGATGTAAAGGGCGAGTGTTTCGAGGCAACGGCCCGGCACCGCGCAGCCCAAGGCGACCAAGTCTATCGCTTTGCCCCCACCGATTGGGAGGGCAAGCGCACGCATCGCTACAACCCGCTCCTGCGCATCTTCGAGCTGAAAGATCCCGCGCGCCAGCAGATGGAATTGCAGCTTCTCGCCACGCTCTTCCTACAGAGCGACAACGACCGGGTGCAGGGGCTTCTGAAAGGCGGGATCGATCTCTTCGTGGCGGCGGGGCTCTTGGCCTTCCAGCGCAAGCGCCCGACCTTGGGCGAGATCTATCGCATTGCCGCCTCGGGTGGAAACAAGCAGAAGGAATACTTCGCGCGGGGTCACGAGGTCGACAACCGTGCGGCCAAGCTGATCTTCACCCGGTTGGCTTCGACCAACAATGACACGCTGACCTCTTACGTTTCGCTCCTGATGACCTCGGGGCTCGATCAATGGCAGAACCCGGCCATCGATGAAGCTACGGCGGTCTCGGACTTTGATTTCCGGACGATCCGCAAGAAGCCCTTTTCGGTCTATCTCGTGGTCCAGCCGCTGATGGTGAAGCCGCTCGCGCCGCTGATCCGGCTGTTTTTCTCCGATCTCCTCTCTGCCATGCAGGAAAAGGACCCCGGGCCGGATGAGCCCTGGCCCGTGATGATCATGCTCGACGAGTTTAATCGCTTGGGCAAGATGCCCATCGTGGTCGAAAGCATCGAGACCCTGCGGACCTACCGTGGTCACCTGGCCGTGGTCACCCAAACCATTCCCGCCCTCGATGAAATCTACGGCGAGAACACCCGCCGCGCGCTGCAGGGCAACGCCGGCGTGAAGCTCTACCTTACACCGTCAGATGAAAAAACAGTCGAGGAGCTGAGCAAGGCGGTCGGAAAGACCACCAAGACTGTCGTCTCGCGTTCGCAGTCCATCGGCAAGAACCCCTTCGAGGGCCGTAGCCAATCCACACGGACCGAAGAAAGCTCCTTGCTTCCCGAAGATGAGGCGCGCCGCCTGCCGCTCGACGAGATCGTCATGGTCATCGATGCGCAAATGCCGGTCCGGGCCAAACGGATCCAGTATTTTGACGACCGGCTCTTCAAGGCGATCCACGCGGCAC